>JACOZM010000060.1 GCA_016181345.1 Candidatus Woesearchaeota archaeon | reverse complement strand
TTTGATGTATTCTTCAATGTACTTATCAGCATTAAGAATAGCTTCTTTTGTTTCGAATAAAGGAGTTACCCGGATATCTTTCGGATAAAGTTCACCGAGCCATTCTTTTAGGCTTAAATCGCCTTTAAACAAGGATTTTTCTTCCAAACCAATGATGATCTGTTTATAATATTCGTGGACGCGGATGAGCTGTTTATCCGATGAACACATTGGAAGCATGATCTCAAAAATAGGAGAGGAATCCTGGCGGTAAAACTTCTTCCCGATATCCCCGTTTCTAGGAATAGAATGCAATGTTTCCAGTAAAATTTTTCCTTCGTCTTTCTCTACTTCTGGATTTGGGACTCTTAGTGTTAGAAATTTATTTTTTCCAAGAATATTTTTTTGAAAGTAATCTGGATGTTTGCTCAGTAATTTTTTAACCACAAAATTATCTACTTCTTTCCCTTCGGCATCCCATAATTGCTCGTCTATTCCTAAATCGGAAAAGACATGAAATGCTTCTTTAACTTCGTCATCTCCGTTCATGATAGAATTCTCTACGAAAAATGGAATAGTGACATTATCCGGATGCTGGGTTGACATAACTCGAGAGATTTTCATGGTTACTTTGCCTCTTATTTTAGATGTTTTTACTTCTTTGTTTAAATTTCTCTATCTCTCCTTTTTTTTAAACTTTCTGTTTAAGTGCTTCTTCTTTCTATTTATTTTAATCTTTTTTTTGATCTATCGTTTCATTATTTTTTACTGATCTTCTTCAAAAATAATTGAATTTTTTCTAATCCCTCTTGGATATCTTTTTTTGAGCAGGCATAGGAAATCCTAAATGACCCTTCTTCACCAAATGCTTCTCCAGGAACACAGGCAACGTGCTGTTCTTGAAGGAGTTGTCTGCAGAAACTTATAGAATCAATCGTTTTTATTGGAATCTTTACTAAAACATAGAACGCCCCGCTTGGAGTGAGGAGGGGAAGATTCATTTCCTTTATTTTTTTGCAGAGAAGGTCTCTTTTTTCCTGAAATTCTTGGACCCAAGTTTGGATCCTTTTTTCAGGAATGGTTAATGCTGCCAGAGCCATCTTTTGAGCGATGGAAGAGGCATTTGAAGTAGTATGGCCTTGGATGGAATTCATCAGTTTAATTATATTTTCATCAGCACAGGCATACCCTACTCTTAAACCGGTAATGCCATAAGTTTTAGAAAATCCGTTGATTGTTATCGTCCGTGAGAACATTTCTTTATTTAAGGAGGCAATTGAAAGATGTTTCTTTTCGTAGATTATTTTTTCATAGATCTCATCCGAAATAATAAATAGGTCTTTTTTAACTGCTAATTCAGCTATTTTTTTTAATTCTTCTGCTTCAATGACGCTTCCCGTAGGATTGCAGGGAGAGTTGATCAGGATAACTTTTGTTTTTTTAGTTATCTTTTTGGCAATGAAGTCGGCTTTAATCTGAAAATGATCTGTTTCAGCAATGATCGGAACTCCATCACAGAGCTTCACTTGTTCAAGGTAACTAACCCAATACGGCCTAGGAATAATAACCTCATCTCCGGGATTAAGGATAGCCAGAAAAGCGTTATATAAAGCCTGTTTTGCTCCGTTTGTAACCGTAATATTTTTTTCAGAACAAGGAATATTATTTTCGTCATGTAATTTTTTAGCGATAGCTATCTTTAATTCGCTGATTCCTGAAGCAGGAGTGTATTTGATGAAATTCTCTTTTAAGGCTTTTACTCCTGTAGAAAACATCTCTTCGGCTAGCGGAAAGTCTGGCTCTCCAATAGAAAAATCATAGACTTTTATTCCTTGAGCCTTTAGTTTTTTAGCTTCAGTGCTTATAGCTATCGTTGCAGATTCGTGGATAGAAGCTATTTTTCTGGATAGGATCATGGTGTTTTAAGCCAATATAAAGATAAAGTTTATTAATTTAATTATTCTCTTTTACGTATGAGGTTGATAATTGTTCGCCATGGACAGACAGATGATAATCTTCATGATATCCTTTCCGGACAGAAAGGGCCTGGTTTAAATCAAACCGGAAGAAAACAAGCAGAGAAAGCAGGATTATTTTTACGGAAAGAGAAGATTACTGCGGCGTATTCTAGTGATCAACTGCGAGCGAAGGAGACTGCAAAAATAATTTTAAGGTATCATCCTAATGTTCCTTGGCTTAAGAGAAGAAAATTGCGCGATAGAGATTTTGGAACGTACAATCAAAAAACAGAAGCTAAGGCGATTCAAGAGGCAAAGCTAAAAAAATCAACTTGGGAAGATTACAACTTTGAATCTGGAGAAAGTTTTTCAGATGTGCAGCGACGAGCTGTCCAAGCGTATAAAACTATTTTTGCTAAGCATAAGAATGGAAGAGTTTTGATTGTTTCGCATGGTGATACAATTGCTTCGCTTCTAGTCTATCTTCTTGGGAAGTCTATCTATGAGGAAAAGAAATATTCACCGTTGAACACAGCTATTACTATCCTGGAAATTTCTTCTGGTAAGAAATCAGATTCGGCTAAAATAGTCTTATTAGATAGTTTGAAACATCTTAACGGGAAATAGATTTTCAGATAAATAGGGCTTTTAAAATGAACTAGACTTTAATCGTGTTCATGTTTTGGATGTTCGTGCCCGAGAAGCTTTCTTTGTTTAAGATGTTTCAGATGGCTTATTTTTTCTTTTAAAAATTTATTAACATCAAGCTTATTGTCTTCGATCATTGTTGAGAACTGTTTTCCTCCTAAGAAATGGGGCATCAACACGTACGTAGCTCCTTTATCATAAAGCTCCATAGCTTCGTCTAGCTGATGAGAAACAACAGAGATAATTGCTTTTTTGTTTTCCTGTCTTACTTTGTTGATGAGAAGAAGATTTGTGTCAGCTGAAGGAATTGTTGAAATAACCATTTTTGCTTTAGAAAAATTCAGTTCGTCTAGAAGCTCTGCGTCATTAGCATCACCATATCGGCAGTCGTAACCATCTTTACATAGTCTGGCAATCACTTCAGGATCATAATCAACTACTAAGAATTTTCTCTTAATCTTCTTTAATGATTCTAGTATCCCAAAGCCCATCCTGTTATATCCAAAAAGAATGATCTCATATTTGTTCTCTTTATGATGTTTAGCTTCATCAATTTTTTTTCCTTTTTTTTCAAAAATAGAAAGGTATTTTGCAAAAAAGTTATAGAGCTGAGTTGAATACAGGATCATATACGCTGATCCGGCAAACGTAATCAGCCCGATAGCAGTTACTAAAGAAAGAGTTTCATTGGTTAAGTGTCCGATAGAAACACCCATAGCAATTACGATTAATGAGAATTCACTTATTTGGGCTACCGTAAGCCCAGCCAAAAAACTATTTCTCTTCGTATACCCTAAAAAACCCATTAATGTCATGACAACCAACGGATTTCCG
>JACOZM010000098.1 GCA_016181345.1 Candidatus Woesearchaeota archaeon | reverse complement strand
TTGCCACGCCCTGCGGGCTTTCACTTCGTTCAGGACGCCTAACAGCGATCGCGATGTTAAATAAACCCAAAAATAGTAAAACTAATTCCTATTTTACTCTTATACACAATAAAGTTTAAATAGAAGTTAGTTTGAAATATGATTAAAAGATTATAAATAGTTAAAAATGAAACAAAAAACAATTAAACTTCTTTACTGGATACTAACTATATTATTCTCATTAGCAATGCTTTTTTCAGGAATTTCAGAATTGATGCAGACTGAAGAAGGAAAAGAAGCCATGAAACATCTTGGGTATCCAGCCTACCTTAATACTATCCTGGGAGTTGCAAAAGTTTTAGGAGTAATTGCATTATTACAATGGAGATTCAAAACGATAAAAGAGTGGGCTTATGCTGGCTTCACTATTGATATCATCGGCGCAGCCACATCAATCTATTTTGTAGGTGATGGTATCCTTGCATTAACAACATTACCTTTTTTAATAGTATTATTTAGTTCTTATTATTTATGGAAAAAAATAGTAGATGTAAATGAAAAAGAGGCCTAGAAGACTGATCCTATGAAAGGATATATCCTAAATAAAATAACTTCTGTAAAAATAGAAAGTATTCAAAAACAACTTGAAGCTGATAAGAAAGAACATGCAAAGCAAGGAATGTATTTTGAATATTTATGGACAAACGCTAATAATCCTAAGGAGATATTCTTTCTTTTTCGAGTAGACAACCTTGATCATTGTAAAAAAAATATTGAAAAAGTATACGCTGCTGCAAGAAAACAGAATCCAAATATTATCTTACCTGAAAAGATATTTCTCCAAGAATATAAACAAGGAAAATAAAAAAGAAAGTAATCTCTTAAGATAACCTTCTATCTAAACAATTTATCTGCATTCTTATACGCAAATTTTTCCTGAACACTAGAATCTAATTTACCGATAAAAGCACGAGTATAGTTATTGAGCGTTAAAGCCACATCAGGATCAGTATCCCACGGAACAGAAACGCCTCGATCCGTCCCAAATAAGACTTGATCAGGATGCTTTTCAATAAAATCCTTCCAAGTATCAATATCTTTCTTCAAAATAGGTCCATAATCATTAAAATGCTTAAAAAAATCTTCTTTCTTTGATCCCGGCTTGAGTAGCCACACATCCCCATATAATTCATCAATTCCATAATAAACATTCGGGTGTCGTTCCAAGATTTCCGCTACTTGACGAGAAGATCCATCACATTGAGCGCAATCAATCAGCTGATCACCATGAAAAATAAACTGAATATCAGGATTTTCCGAAGCAGCTTCTTCTAACGCTTCCTTCTGTCCTTCACCTAAATGAAAATAAATAACTAAACTATGCTCACGAATGACATGATAGATTTCCTTCAGCCGTTCTGAATTTGGTGGAAGATCCAGAGCTCCACCAGGACGTTCGTAAAGACCTATTTCCCCATAGCCTTGAAATAATCCAGGATAAACAGCAAGCATTTCTTTAAACTCCTTAGCATCAACAGTTGGAAACCCATCTGAATTACCGTCATCATCCGGAGGCATAATAAAAGGAATAAACCTTCCAGGATATTTGTCCATAGTTTTCTGGACAAGATCCAATGATTCGGAGATTATAGGTTCCCAAACAGGAAAAAATCCAATAGCAGACGTTGTTCCCTCTATATTCATCATACATATCCATTCAGCCATACTCCTAGCAATTCCAATATTACTGCCAGTATATTCTTCTTCTAATAATCCCGGCTCACCATCTGGCAGACTTTGGAGATGAACATGAGCATCAATCATCGGCCCTTTGTAATATCCATCCGGCAAACTCTGAGGATCGCGGGGTTGAGGACAATCTATCTCAGCAAATGCTTTAGTAAAAACTCGTTCCCAGTGGCGTTCTCTAATTTCTTCATCATCAATTATCTCCACATTATTAGGAAAAACCCCATTATTCTCCAGATTATCATCCACCCAATTATCCTTCTCACGTTCTTCAATCTCTTGTCCTTCAATCTCGTCTTTAAGAGACATATCATCAGAAGCATTACCAAGAATATTCTCAGCTTCATCTATTAATCTATCAGAGATAACTTGATCAGAATCCATATTCTCTGAAGTACACCCTAAGATAAAAAGCAGAATAAAATAGAATACAATTAAAAAAATAACCTCTTTTCTCATCATTAAAAAGGAAGGAAATAAAGTTTATTAATCTTTCTTTAAGATATTAACCTCTTCCAAACCAATCTTATACTCTAGGCTAATAAATAGGTTAAATAACTATATGCTTATCTAAAAAAAAGGTTTATATATTAGTCAAAGATAGTATGATAGTATAATTGAAAAAAAAAGAGGGCATAAACTATTCATGAAAAAAAAGAGGTATAGTTTAGGACTAGGAGCCATAGGTGTAATCATAACTATCATCTTAGTTTTGATTATTAGCATTATTATTCTAAAATATAATACTAAAACAGATAACTCTATAGAAAATACCCTCATAGAAAAATACATCACTCCAGAAACGGATTTCGAAAAGATGAAAGAAGCAGCAACCTCTTGCACTACAGTCTCTTCAACGGATTCAAAATGCGCTGAAACTTTTGCAAAAATGGGAAGTAGTATGCATTCAAGAAACGATGACCTTCAAAGAACAGCCCAGGAAAAAATAGGGCTAGTAGGAGTAGACGGCGAAGATGTAGGATTTAATGCCACAGAATACCTCTCAACCTGGAATTTTAATAACCTTGGTGAAGAAGAAAAAAGCAAATATTACCAAGAAACGAAAAGAACAGATGGAAGCTTGCTTCGAGAATACTGGATAGATGCAGAAGATAAGGAGATCGAAATAGCGCCGGGCATCTTCTTCCCTGCCTGGACATATAATGGACAAGTTCCTGCTCCTACGATAAGAGCAACGGAAGGGGATAGAATAAAAATTCATTTTACTAATAGAGGAAGTAAACCGCATACGATGCACTTTCATGGTTTTCATCCTTCAACGATGGATGGCTCAATGCCGGAAGATTTTGTTTATCCGGGAGAGAGCTTTACCTATGAATTTGATGCAGACCCTTTTGGAGTTCATCTCTTCCATTGCCATTCTGTACCTCTGAAACAGCATATCAGCAAAGGCCTTTATGGTGCCTATATCGTTGATCCAAAAAACGACAGCAGGCCAAAAGCCGATAAAGAACTCGTTATGGTCATGAATGCGTTTGATACGACGTTAGATGGAGAAAATGAGGTTTATGCAGTAAATTCAAAAGCATTTTACTATGCGATAAACCCTATCCAAATAAAGAAAGATGAGCTAGTCCGGCTTTACGTCATTAATATCGTCGAATTTGATCCTTTAAACTCATTTCATGTACATGCATCATTTTTTGATGAATATAGGACGGGGACAAAACAAGTTCCTAATGCCTACACGGATATTGTATCATTTGCACAAGGAGAACGATCGATCCTTGATG
>JACOZM010000097.1 GCA_016181345.1 Candidatus Woesearchaeota archaeon | reverse complement strand
CTAACCAAACTGCTTGCCTTTCTTTATTTGACCCGATTCTTTTAAAGATGTCAGACAAGAAGGGGTTATTTTCTTTATGGAATATCTGCTGCCGGATATTTCGGTTTAAAAATTCCGGATAAGCAGTGTGGATTGCCGAAATATCCCATAACATTCCATCGATATAAACTGGAACTTTTGGAATCTTGCCTTCTCTGATAAGGCGCTCCATAATAATCATAACTTCTTGAGCTCTTCCTGACCCCAAGACGGGAATTAAGACTTTTCCACCTCGAGCAAATGTTGCCTGAACAGTTTTAACAAGATAATCATCAGCCTCTTCTTCTGCCATAATGTTATCTTTTCCCCCGTATGTAGACTCAGTAATCAAAGTTTCAATTCGAGGAAACTGCGTATTAGCAGGCTCTAAAACATTCGTTCGCGCGTATTTTAAATCTCCAGTATACACTAAGTTATGTAATCCATTTCCAATATTAAAATGAGTTAATGCACTTCCTAAAACATGTCCTGCATTGTAGAAGGTTATTCTGACATCGGGAGTAATATCAGTAACTTCATCATACTCTAGACAGATGGTATGTAAAACCATCGTTCGTACTTCTTCACTAGTATAAATCGGTTCTTTTCCTTCATTTCGCTGGATTTTGATCATATCTAATTGCAGCAAGGCCATTATATCTCTCGTTGGCAAAGTACAATAGACCGGCCCCTTGTACCCAAACTTAAACAGGTAAGGCACTAAACCGCAATGATCTAAGTGCGAATGGCTGATGATGACAGCATCAATCTCTGAGATATTAAATTCTGGCGCATCCAAAAAACAGCTTCGCCCTACTTGCCGTGACGCACCTAAAAAACTCATCCTGATCCATTCGTGTTTCTTCTGCCGAATCCATCCATCATAAATTCGATGGCCACATCGATCTAAGAATTTTTTACGGTAGTCAGCATTTTCATAAAGAACTGATCGTATTGATTCAATTAATTTTGATCGAATTGGAGGAAGCCGTTGAATTAACGGAACCCATAATGTCCTAGTTTTAATCTCTTTGAGAATTTCTCCCTGCTTTCCAATGACTAATCCTGGCTTTTCTGCATGGATGATTAACTGTGATCTTGGCGGGTCAAAAATGAATTCGTTTGCTCCAGCCTCTTCAGGGATGATTTCCTTGACGATCTTTTCTGCCTTTTCCATCTCTAAGCATATTGAAGGATCTGGACGTAGCTCTACTCTTTTCTTAAATTCTTTTACCACATCTTTGATCGTTCCTTTGTTATCTAAAAAGTAGTCTTTATCCTTTGTATAAAGAACAATATTTGCTCCTTCAAAAGCTGCATCTGAAATAAGTCCTTCCGGCAGCATTTTGATTACTTCTTTTAATATATCTGGCATGGTTATCCTCCTTATAATTTATAGTATCTTAATATTTTTACTTAGGTGCTGAAAAGTATGTTTAATGAATTTTCTTTAGTATAAATCGAGTATCGAATTTTATGAGGAAAAAAAATACACTTAGTTTTCTTAGCTTAACTGCAAAAACAAATAAGATAAGATCAATAAATGACAACTAAAAACAAATTTATTCTAAGCTTACATGTAATTCTTTATGCAATACTTTTTTAATTCCTCCGCTAGTTACTGTTACAACATCAATTCCATTGCCTGAATACGTATCTCTTTGTAGAGCAGCATTTATTGATTTTACTACTAATTTTACACCTTCTGCTACACTTAAGTCGGAATGATATTGTGTCTCCAGAACACCTAAAGCAAAAACACTTCCTGATCCTGAAGTTACATAATCTTTAATCTTGGTAACACTTCCATCGGGAAATAAATCGTAAAGGTGAACTCCATCAACATCTCGTCCTCCTAACAAAAAGTGTGCAATTCCCGGAAGCATCGATGGTCTTCTGATATTTGAATATAATAACCCGCCTAATAAGTTCGCCGTTTCCTTGGCTGAAGGTTTTTTATTTGTGCGCATCTCTTTCAGCTTAACTTCAGCTCGAACTAATTTGATTAATAACTGTGCATCAGAAACCGTTCCTGCAATAGTTACTGCAAACTCATCTGTTATAACATGAACTTTCTCTGCTCTCTTATCGACAATTAAACTTCCTGCTGTAGCCCGTTTATCTGCTGCTAAGACAACCCCATCCTTACATACTATACCTATTGTTGTTGTACCTGTTTTTAACTGTTCTTCCATAGTAATCACCTAGAATGATTGACACCTATCATTATTTTTTATTTTAGAAATTGTTATTGTATATAAGGTTTTTGGTTGACTATTCAGATCTTTTTGCAGAACAATTCTTACAAAAAAATCGTTTAGCATCTCTTCTATTGACGACATACCTGCTTTTACACGAGCCACAATACTTAACAACATTATATTCAGCCATAGTTTTTCCCCAGAATGATGCTTAATCCTTATACTATCTTTTATATCCCTCTTTCTTTATAAACCTTTCTGATATTTATCATCAAAAAGTGATAAAAATGAAAGAAAAAAAGCCCCTGGGGGATCCTCACGCCAGCTACACTAGGCAAGTCGTAGGTCTGAGGGATGTTCTGCGAAATCCCTCTTATTAAAGAACTAAAATAAAATGAAGCCCCTGGGGAGCAAGAGTATTCTAAGATAAAGCTCCACCGCGATTCTGGTTAATTTATTGAGAGAAAGCTGTTGGTGTATATATTCATTTCTATTTTCCCGTCTATAAATCTGTCTCTTTCTCTGTCTTCTTTTCTGTTCACGGGAGTATTTATTCTAGTTAATCCAGAGAAGTGTCATGGTAAAACCACAATATTTAAATATACCTGTTACATCAATATCAAAAATAATGGTATTTTGGTGTAACAATGGAAGGGCTCTCAAAAAAGGAAATAAAGATGGTTTCCTGGCTGGAACTGGAAAAGAAGCGATTTTTTACTAGAGGTGATATCAAGAGATTCTTTAAAAACAATCATGAGATGACCGTCTATCTGAGTATCTTGAAAAAGAAAAAACGTATCCTCAAGATCAATAAGACAAAGTACTATCTCATCCCTATTCAGGCTTATAATGGACATTGGACAGAACACCCCTATATTATCATTGATGAAATGTTCAATGGAAAGGACTATTATATTGGAGGTTACAGTGCTGCTAATTACTGGAAATTGACGGAGCAGATACCTAAAGAAATTCATGTTTATTGCACTAATAAGCAAGGAAAGAAGAAATTTTTTAGTTCCACTATCATTTTTAAGAGGCAAAGAAAATTAAAAGAATATGTTGCAAAGACTATACAAGGTCATATCTTTAACATTGCTACAAAAGAGGAAAGTAAACAATGGAGTTAATTTCAGAAGATAAATTACGGGTACTTGCTTCCCAAAAGAAAAAGGACTTGATTATGCTTGAGAAGGATTATTTCCTCACCCTGTTTCTCTATCTGACGAAAGATAGAGAAGGATTATATTTTAAAGGGGGTACTGCTTTAAACAAGATTTTCCTCAACCATATTCGATTATCTGAAGATTTAGATTATACCATAACTATCCCGTTATCAGATGTAAAAGAGATTATTGACCAGATCATCCGAGAAAATGGCAATATTTTCACCACATTGAAATATGATAAGAATGTTGATAATTTTACCCGTTATCTCCTTTATTATAAGAGCTATTTCAAGAAGGATTCTAGTATTATCCTTGATTTTAATAAACGGGCTAAACTAGCCAGCAACCCTGAAAAAAACGCCATCAAAAACTTCTATGGCTATCAGTTTAAAGTTCATACGTTAAGTAAAGAAGAGATTATTGCTGAGAAAGTCTGTGCTTTACTGAACAGAAATAAGCCAAGGGATTATTATGATGTCTATCAGATCATTACTAAGAATATTCCCATCAACATGGATCTGGTAGAAAAAAAATGCTACCTTCATGGCCAACAATGCAATATCCTTAAAATTTTTGACGAGTCAAAAAAGATATATCAGAATTGGGAGAAAGATTTATCTCCGTTAACGGAGAAGATGGTTCCTTTTACCACTGTGATGAAAGTTATGAAAGAGTATTTTAAATATGCTGAAGAAAAGGAAAAAACAAAGAAGTCGATATTATAAAGAATAAAAAAACTAACCTTTGAGGGTTCAGTCCAGTGGAATGCGGGTAACGTGCCTCGTAGGACTCACCCTCTATATTTCCTCCTCATATTTTTAAATTGCGTCCATGACATATAATTCAATTTTTCCTTTTCTGGAAGAACACAAATGTTGACGTGGTTATTGAACAAATCTAAAAAATCTTGCCGTTTGAGTTGCAGCAAAGGATTACTGGAAAT
>JACOZM010000047.1 GCA_016181345.1 Candidatus Woesearchaeota archaeon | reverse complement strand
ACTTGCTTTACCCTATTTAGAAACGCCGCCACCAGTTCTCTAGCCGAGATTCCCTTACTTGCTAATTTTCGTGAAGCTTCTTTGAGAGTAATATCTGTTAATTCCATGAAAAAAATTAGATAAAATTAGTCTAAGACCGATTTTACTTTGAAGAAATTTCCTTCTCTCGTCGGCGCCCTGCCCAACAGTTCTTCACGGTCAATTAAAACTTCTGCCACATCATCCCGCATCAAGTGGGCTCCTTCTGTTTCAAATTCCCTTTCTGAAACTTTGGCTTCAACTTCTTTAAGCTGATCCACATAATTAAGAATCGCGGACAATTCCGTTTGTAACTTGGTTTTTTCCGGTCCGTCGAACTTAAGCCTGGCCAATCGGGCGATTCGTTCGACCTCTTCTTGTGAAATTGCCATAAAAACTATATATTACAGGTATAGAAATCGGCTATATTATAACATATATGTAGCCAACCTTAAAGACCTGCCTAGCGGCAGGCGGGAAGGAAAATATGATTTACGCGCTCATAATTCTGGCCTTGCTCATCCTTTGGCTGATCCCTTGTCGGCCGCCGACCCATTCTCCAGTAGCCATCGAAGAATAAATTCTTGATGTTAATAGTTTATCACGGATAATGACTCTGATGGAAGGAAGTTTTCCCCTCTTAATGATCCTCTGAAAGTTGTAAAGGATGTCCCCAATTAAAATCTTAAAGTTTACTCGGAATAAATCTACTAATAGCTCTCCGCTTAGCCTTATCCGCTTATTCATATAATGATCTTTGTCAGCCGGATCAATAGTGCCATTGCTTACGTCAATAAAATTCTTTAACATCTTACAGATGTTCTTCCCTTTCAATAAACGAAAGGTAGGTTCCATCCCTACGTTAGGTAGAAGATATTTGTCAACAACTTCTTTTGTCCGTTCCATACGGATATCTTTCACTTGAGTAATGCCAATCCGCTTAGCGATGTAATCGATAGCATCTTCTTGAGTTTTAATCTCGACAAATTCAAATAAATTTAAGATCACTTCCTCATAGGTCTTTTCTGTAGAGATTGATTTCATGATCTCTTCATCTTTAACAAGACCTAGAGCTTTGAGAATGACGATGATCGGCATACTTTTTACTCTGGCAAAGGACATATAATAGATGCCGTCTTTTTTTCGCTCGAAATTATGAGGAATCTTATAAGAGCCGTGCGCTGAAAAGAATCTTCCTTGGAATTCACCATCAGATTTTTCTACCATGAAATTATTGGCAGCCAAATCTTCAACGTTAACAATAACTTTTTCGATTCCGTTGATGATGAAATATCCACCTGGATCGGTTGCGTCTTCTCCACGCTTAATCAAATCTTCACGAGATAAGCCATGTAAATTGCAATGTTGGCTTTTTAACATGATAGGCATTTTTCCAACTTCAGAAATAAAATTTTCCCGCTGAACATCATTGATGTACGTGCTAATCTCTAAATAGATCGGAGCGGAATAGGATAATTTTCTTAATCTTGCTTCCGTCGGATAAATTGGCCTTTTACTTCCATCAGCTTCAGTAATCTCTGGCTTGCCGACGGTAATTCGCCCGAAGCGAATTTTAAACTTTTCAATATTATGCGGAATGATGGTCGGCTCGGCTTCTTTATTCTCTTCAACAACTTCCTGAAGCCCTTTTTCTAAGAGATGGTTAAATGATTGGATGTTGCTCTCAACGAACTTTTTTTCTTCAAAATATTTTTTTATTAAGATTACTTTGTTCATTCTTCAGCCACCGCCCTATAATAGATAGTATGGCCGGCCGTACGGCTAGCTCTTTCAATTTTGATAACATCTCCCGGCTTAGCATTTAACTTAATAACTGCTTGATCTGTCGGTAGAATTTTTGGTAATTCTTTAAAAGTAATTTTGTAAGAATCTAAAACAGCTTCTTTCTCCTTATCGCTCAGCTTACTGTGCTTAGGTACAAGGATGTGTTTGTTGGCTTCAGAGGACATGTTTGGGATTATGAGTTGCTTGAAGTATGTTCCAAATCATCACTTATTTTTTTGATGATCTTTTGAGCTTGAGCGGGCCGGAAGATGGTCAAAACTTTGGTGTTTTGAACCTTCCTGCCATCGATGTACTTGATTTCACTTGACTACATGAGCATAAGCGGGCCGGAAGGGATTTGAACCCTCGACCGCTTGATTGCTTGTGTCTACTCCACCTCATCTTCAGTGGAAGCGTATGACATAAAAGTCAAGCGCTCTACCAAGCTAAGCTACCGGCCCATTCGCTTTCTCTTCGGTAAAGAGGAACGCCCTGGCCGACAGACAAAAACTCAGTTTTTGAGCCAGCCAGCACGTTTCTTCAAAACGCCCTGGCCGGGACTTTCACATGAGTTCAGATTATGAATCTCTTTTTTGAACCCGGGTCGAGGCCTTTCTAACATCCTTGATAAGTTTAACCTTACCAAAGTTGCCGACAGGGCCTCATGCTAGGCCGCTACACTACCAGGGCATTAAAGTGTTAGAGTATCAACTAAAACATTGAATTTTATGTTTTTAGAAGATACTTTGGCCATGTTCAGCTAAATTTAGGTGATTTCTTTATAAAGGTTTCGGATGAAAAATGGTTGTTTTAAGATACTATTACTTAGTCTTCCCCTACCATTCTCTTAGTTTCTTGTACCTTTACCTCATAATCAGCTAAAGAATCTCCTTTACTGAAGGGAGTGAGGAAAAGATCACGAAAACTTACGTCCGGCCAAAGAGTAGAGACGGCCATCATCCTTCCAAAACCATTAGCGTACGGCTGTCTTAGAGCTTTATATCCTTCCCAAGCAGGATGCCCACGGATAAGATGAGATGTTCTTTCTTCTATCTCCTGAACTCTAGTATTTATCTCCTCAACTTCTCTCCTCTCTGCAGAGGAGAGTTTACCTTCAATCCCCTTGGGCAATCCTCGCAAGGAAAGATATTCTCTGATTGATTTTGGCATTAATGCTAGGTGTCTTCCGAGCATAAGAACAGAAAAGCTCCTTCCATTCTCTTGTTCATTTTGAAAAGCAGAATAGATAGCGGCGAATTCAGCCAATCCTTCTACCCATTCTTTATGAGGACTGCTAAAAAAAGTGTTGTAAGCTTTCCGTCGTGCTTCGAGATCAGTTCCTGATTGCTGAGCATAATGGTTTACTAATGCTTGCCACTGGAGAGCATGAGCTGCCTCATGAGCCAAATCGTCAAGCCATGCTTCTACAGGGCGCACTTTTCCTGTCCAATAGCTGGAGGCTGCGACATAAATTGTGTCTTTTGGAGGACGAGCGTAAATGCCGGTTGCATGGTCATTGTCAAGCCACATTTGTGGCGTTAAGACTTCAAAACCAACTCCTTGGGCATCAGGCAGGCGTGATAATGCATTTTTCATTATATGTATATGAGCCTTATCTACAAGAAGTTTTGGTTTTGCAATGGAATGTTGATTACATTTTTCAAATAAAATCGGAGCTAATGATGAATATGAAAAAGTTAAAGGTCTTATTATAGCAAGAAATAATTTGATGCAAACT
>JACOZM010000046.1 GCA_016181345.1 Candidatus Woesearchaeota archaeon | reverse complement strand
CATGAGCATCAGAAATGGGCCGGAGTGAATGTCTTTACAGGACAGATTATCGATGCTTGGAAGGAAGGTGTCATAGAGCCATTGAAGATTAAAACTAAAGCCTTATCCAGTGCAGCAGAAGTCTCTGAAATGATCTTAAGGATTGACGATGTTGTCTTGGGTGGGAAAGGAAAATCCAGCATGCCCCCTCAGGGAATGCCGAACATGGACGGGATGATGTAGTGAAATAACTGATATAGTTAAATCACTCATAAATAAGTCTATCATTGCTTTGAGAAATATACTCAAGAACCTGCAAAAACTTAAAAACTCTTCTTCGTTTTGACCAATAATGGCCCTGGCCAATCTCTTTTCCATATTTAGGATTGCTACTGTACCTTTGATCATCTTCTCTATTTATCAAGAGTCTTCGGGATGGTCTTTTTTTGCTATCATACTGATGTTCTTAGCTTTTCTTTCTGATGTTATTGACGGATACCTAGTCCGAAAAAAAAGAAGCAGTCCAAAACATAGTATCGGTACTACTACTGCCACTAATAATATTACTGCTGCTAAAATAATTACTGCCGCTAAAAAAACGAGTAAAACCAGAACTGCCAACAATACTAATACTGATAATACGAAGAATATTTCTAAAGTTGGTTCTTTTTTAGATCCTTTTGCCGATAAGATTCTTGTTGTTTGCTTACTGTTTGTCTTTTTTATTCGCCAAGAGTTTAGTTTTTATTTCCTGGGAGTTTTTATTCTTCGGGATATTATTTTTTTAATTTTCCGTAGTTACGCTAGCCGCGAGGATTTGGATATTAAACAGGAACGGAAATATAGCGACATCGTCGTAACATCGCAATTTATTTTAGTATTCGTCTTGCTTTTGCAGGGATTATTTGTGAATAGCGGCTATCAAGATGTTTCCTTTACTGGAACCCTAGTAACATTCTTTACCATTGTTGCTATCATCGTATCGTTTTGTTCGGTATTTTTATATTGGGTTATCTATTCAAAATTAGTCAACAACAAGCAGAAAATTGGGAGATTGGTAAAGCGGGAGAAGATTGTTATTCTAACGAACCGTAAGGCTCGTGGATATATGGATCGCCACAGGATTAAATTACTTAAAAAATTTGCTTCACGGAGAAAAGCAAAATTAGTTTACCTTCCTCAGACAGACGATATGTTTAAAGATATTGCTGAAAAAATTAAAGGATTTAAGCATATTATTATTGCAGGAGGAGATGGATCATTTGAAAGCGCATTAAATTGTCCTCAGTTTAAAGATAAATGTCTTGGATTTTTTCCTTTCGGTGCAGGGAATGCCTATTACTCTTATTTTTATAAGGGCAAGCAGTTTGAATATCTGCGTTCTCGGTTTCAGTTCAGAGAAGTTCCGTTAGATATCTTAGAATTAGAATATGGTGGAAAGAAAAGACAGACTGGATTTTTATCTGCAGGAGTTGATTCTGAAGTGCCTCGCCTGACAGTAGAACGGACGGAAAACGGATTTCTAGACTACTTTAAAGCCGGATGGAAAGGATTTAAGGATTCAAAAGCTAATTATGATTTTATTGTAACAATAGATGGGAAGAAAAATTACTTAAAAAACTGTGTTACTCTTACTCTGGCAAAGATCCCTTTCTTTGGCTACGGATTACGTTCATTAATCGGCTCTACAGAGATGAGTAATAAAAAAGTTTATGGGTTAGCTATCGTTAACAGCCATACAAAGCTGTCCAATAAGCCTCTCCGGCTCTGGACGTTCCTTTTAACTCATCTGAATATGGAGCGTGATCCCTTAGTTCCGTTACTAGGTAAAGAGTTTGTCATCGAATGTAAAGAGCCTTTCCCTCTTCAGGCAGGAGGAGAATATTTAGGGTTCAGTAATAAGATCAAAGTAAAGGTACTTCGCCAGCAGAACGTCTTGATGATTTGAAGGTATGTTCTCTTATTTATTTTAACTATTTCTATTTAATCTTATATCCTGCTTCTATCAGTTTTTGTACTAGTCTTTTAGGATGAAAGGAAGAATAAGTAATATAAGGGCTAATAGAAGCATTCTTATGGATGATCCTTAGGCTATTTTTAAACCAGCCATACTTTTCAATTGAAGTAATGTCGTAACTTTTTATTTCTGTCCTAAACCATAACATTCTAACTACTATTTTATCATAATAAACCTCTATACCTCCAAATGGCCAGGAAGCCTGTGAATTAAACCAATAACTCCTTCCGATGACTACTCCGCCAATTTCTTGGTATAGTTGTTGCATGGATTTGTCAATGATCAAACCTATATTAACTTTTCTTTTAGAAACATTTAAAAAAATCCCCTTATCCTTGGAAGCTAATTGGCTGCCGTAGTTCAACGGTTAGAATAGGGGACTGTGGATCCCCGGATCGGGGTTCGATTCCCCGCGGCGGCCCCATGTTTTATCATATAATTGACTAAAGAATCTTCTAAGACTTTTATAGTGTTTATTATTGGCACATTAACATCAGTAGTAGGGACTAATAATGGTAGATCGGTGCATCCCAATATCATACCTTCAGCTCCTTCTTTTTTCATTGTTTCTATAATCCTGATTATCTCTTTACTATCACTACCCCTTACCTGATGGTTAATAATTCTAAGGATACATTTGCTGATAAACTCTTGATCTTCTTTATTAGGTGTGGTCAGTTCAATCTTAAACTTTTTTAGCTCATTTAAATAAAGTCCAGACAAAACAGTTTTAGTTGATGCAAGAAGGCCAACTTTTGTAATGCTCATTTCATTGCATTTTTTAGCCGTTTCTTCAATGATGCTTAAGATGGGCTTTTCTGATTCATCTCTTAATTCGTCAATAAAAACATGGACTGTATTACAGGTGATAACAATAACATCAGCTTGAATGTTATTCAGCCTCTTTACTGACTCTTTCAATAATTCCAAATGTTCTGAAGAAAATCTTCCATTAATTAAGCATTTTTCCGCGACTTGAGAAATGGGAAGATTATCTAATACGATGTGCGGTTGCCTCCTAGTGAGTTGTTTAACCCTATCATTTACTTGAAGGCAAAATCTACATCCAGTTTCTGGTCCTAATCCTCCTATTACTCCTAAGATTGGTTGTTTCATTTCGTACAATAGTCAATTATTTGCTGTAATCTATCGGTGAGCGGTCCGCGCTCTGTTCTCCCCACTGTTTTATCATACAATCGGACGATTTGCCGAAGAAAATTTTCGTATGCTTTCGTTGCTTGTTGGCCAAACTGATTTTGAGCCGAAGCTAGTTTTATTGTAACACTTTCGCCTGGCTGCAGTAAAATTCTTTCCAAGGGATTGGCGCAAAAATAGGGAGCAGAGCGAAGTCTGTTCGGATTAAATGTTCTGCCGGGAACGACATAGATAAATCCTAAGCGGTCATCAAACTGGCGTTTAAACTCTTGGTCAAATGACTGTTCATCAGATTTTTTATTTCCCTGAAGTATCCATCCAACCTTAAGATTTACATTCTTTTCACGACTAAACCAACACATGTCAGTCAGTTCTCGTTTAATATAATCATGGGATGCTTCGACTGTTTTAAGGATATCTTTATAGGTAGAAGTATGGTCTATTTCTGATGCTAATAAGATTGTCCACCCAGTAAAACCCATGTTCTCTATAGACTG
>JACOZM010000002.1 GCA_016181345.1 Candidatus Woesearchaeota archaeon | reverse complement strand
GAATACTTTAACTTATACCCCTACTGCCAATAATAATGGTCAATACACATTTACTTATAACGTGGCTGATGGTAATGGTGAGCCTGGATCAGCAATAGTTACTATTAACGTTAACCCAGTTAATGATGCTCCTACAAGTGCTGCTTTAACAGTTACAACTACCGAAGATGTAAGTGGAATAGTTATTACACCTATTACTGCTGATGTTGACTCTGCCAATGTATACGTTAACCAAGCTACTCAAGCTGCACATGGTTCTGTTACTAGAAATGTAGACAGAAAATCATTTACTTATGTTCCAAGCACTAATTTTTATGGAAGCGATTCCTTTAGTTTTACTGTTGACGATGGTAGCGCAGTAAGTCCATCTTACACTGCTGCAATCACCATAACCGAAGTTAATGATGAACCAACCTTTTCTCCTTTAGTAAAAGAAGTATTGAGTACACAAACAAGTTTTACTATTAACTTAGACAATTATGCCCGAGACTTAGAAACGACTAGTGGTTTAATTTATGCAGTAGAAGACATCTCAAAAACAGGAGAGACTAATGCTAATAAAATAACTTACACTACAAGCGGTGCAAGATCAGAAACACTTCAATTCACATTAGGGACTGGTATTGCAGCCAATGATAACAATGTATTAAAAATAACCGTTACCGATAAAGGAAATAGTCAAGGATTAGACACCAAAAATCCTTCATTCGAATTCAAAGTTCTTGTTTTAGCAGCTCAACCACAAGCAGTTGATGATTCAGCTAACACTAATAAGAATAGTGCTGTAACTGTTGATGTATTAAGAAACGATGTTGTTGCCCAAACAGGAGATACACTTACTTTAGTACCTGATGGATTTCAAACTACGTCAAATGAAGGTGGAAGGGTAGAATTAGTTGCTGCTACTTCAACAACTACAGCTAAATTAAAATACACCCCTAAAACTGACTTTATTGGTAATGACAGATTTACCTACAAAATAAGAGACAATAACGCAGTTGAAAAAACAGCAACTGTCTCCATCACCGTCCTTGATCCATCTGCTAATCTATCGGAATACGAAAAGAAATACAACGAATATTCCGACCAGTTAGACGTGTACGATGATGATTATTATGACTTCAAAGACGATTACGAACGAGCAGATGACAGAAATAATCAAGATGATCTAGAAGACGCTGAGAAAGACCTTGAAGATCTGTCTGATGACTTAGACAAGCTCTTAAACAGAGCAAATGACTTAGTTGACGACATCGAAAAAGCTGATGATTCTAAGTACGATAACTTAGAAGATGACGCTAAAGACTTGGTTGATGACATTGAAAGTGTCTTGGACCGAATTGAAAGATTACTAAATCCAACTACGGAAACAGTTGACTTTTACACTGATGATGTTCAAACTCAACCAAGAACAACTTCAGGAAGCATTACTATTAACCAACTGCCTCCAGAAGTCTTGGCTAACGTCGGCCCGATTAATCAGCCGGAAGAAACCACTACTTCGCCTAGCCCATTCAGCAGTTCCTTAGTCTTGCTGTTAGTTGGTATCTTGGTCGTCATGGCGGTAATCATCTTTATGGTCGTTATCTTGATGAAAAGGTAAAATCTTTTCTTTTTTTATTCTTATTTTTCTTAACTTTTTTTAAATGATAGCTTTTGCTCCTTGTTCCACATTCTATAAAAACGAGCTTAACATAACCTAAAAATAGAAAAGTTTATATATTTAAAGCGATGGATAACATTAATGGAGCAAAAGTACACTCTAGATACGTATGCAAGACAGTTTAAGCTAACCAGAGCTTCAGCCTTGAATAAGCTCTCAAAATTAAGAAAAAAGAGCATGGCAACAGTTTCAGGAGGCGGTTATCAAAAAAGGATTTATACTGTAAGTGATAAAAAAATTGTGAAAACCAATGGATTTTATGATTTGGTGAACAAATACAGCCCGGAGAAATTAGTGCCTAAGTTTGAACATGTGATTCATGGTAAAAAATATACAGTAGAAGAAGCAATAATTGAAGGGATTAAAATAGGGGATGTCCGAACGTTACAGGCAACAAAGTATTTATTCCGTAATGTGAAAAATTGGACACGTTTATTTAAATTAGCTAAAAATAAAAGAGTGGTTGAAAAAGTGAAGAAATTATATCTTGAAACTCATAAAGAGATGAAAACCAGAAGAATTCCTAAGAGGTATTTACCATGATTAATTTGAAAGAACAGGAAGAACTATTCCAATTAATTAGCGATTATTTAGAAAAAGATCTTACTTGCATAGCTATTGGTGGCACTGCAATGATGTTCTCTGGATATAAGACAACGACTAAAGACATTGATTTAGTTTTCAAGAATAACAAGGAGCGTGATATTTTTGTAAAAGCAATTTATAGTTTAGGTTACAGACAGAAAACATTGAAAGGTATTTATGATGAAAAACGAATCGAGCATCAAGGAAAACCAATCATGTTCACAAGAGTTGATGAGCGATTTGATCTTTTTGTAGAAAATATTTTTGGGTTCAAATTAGATTTCAGTGATAAAAACATTGTTCAAAAACAGGTCTTCTCTGGAAAGAAAAAATTAACACTAGTTGTTTTGCCTAAAGAATATATTATCCTCCTCAAAAGTGTAACATCACGTCCAAAAGATTTTGAAGATATCGTTACTATTATCAATCTTGAAAAAGAAGTTGATTGGGATCTTATCATCAATGAAGCTTTCCGCCAAGAAAAAAACAATTCTTGGATCGTCCTTGATTTAGAAGAGACAATGCTAAAACTAAAGAAATTTATCCCTAAAGACTATATCAAACGATTATATGAAAAGAGATAAACAAAAACGACCTACAATACTTCTCCTAAATCTTTCTTGCCTTTCAGCTTCTTCACTTCACTTTTGGCCTGCGCAACTAAATCTACGCCCAAATTTTTCAGTTCTTTGATATGCATCTGCATCAGCTGTTCAACGATCTGTAAAATGCGCATCATCTCTTCCCTTTCTTTTGTAAGAGTAGCTAAAGAGCCTTTATGAAAACCAATTCGTTCTGTTTTATTATCTTCTGTCTTAACCATAATTCTTAACCTCATTTATATTTGACTTTGCTTATATTTGACCTCTTGATAAGGTAGAAAAAAGTCATTATACTATACAACGAAAATTGAACCTTAAAAGAGGAACGCCGACAATGTCAGTGAATGCAAGGAAGGAAACGATCATACACGCGATCCTAAAAATACAAAAAAGCAGAAAACCTCTTGATAGAAAAACGGTCGCGGCGTGGAATCCGCGGCTGGTATGGGCGGCATGCGACTATTTTGGAAATTGGGGGAATGCGATTACTGCGGCCGGATTGGTATATAAAGATATTCGTCTTCACTCAAGAGGGGAAAAACGCACCAAAGAAAATATTATTCAAGCGATTCAAGATCGGTCTCGGCAAAGTCAATCAATAACATCTTGGATAGTGCAGAAAGAAGATCAGCCGCTATACGGCGCAGCACGGCGTTATTTTGGAAGCTGGGGGGATGCCGTGAACGCTTCCGGATTTTGTTACGACGAAATCGCATTGCAGATTCCTTTCCGTTGGAATAAGAACATCATTCTTAAAAAAATTAAAAAAAGGATTCGCGGGAAAAAATCTTTACAGGGAAATGCGGTATGCCGCGAACAATTAGATCTCTATAATGCGGCGCGCCGTTATTTTGGGAAGGGAGGCTGGCGGAAAGCGCTATCGCTTTGCGGTTT
>JACOZM010000001.1 GCA_016181345.1 Candidatus Woesearchaeota archaeon | reverse complement strand
AAAGTATTAGATACAACATTCCTTATTGATCTCTTTAAAGGAAAGCCTGAAACTCTTTCTAAACAAAAGGAGGAAGATCTTTTTGTTACATCACAGATTAACATGTATGAAATCCTTGTGGGAATTTTTCATGATGGAAATTCTTCTAAGGTCTTGAAAGTACAGGAATTATTTGAAAATATTCGTGTTCTTCCTTTAACAGAATTAGGAGTGATGAAGTCTGCCCAGATTAGCGCTGAATTAATGAAGGATGGTTTGATGGTTGAAGATACGGACTGCTTAACAGCTGGAATTGCCTTAAGTCACGGGATTAATACTATTATCACCAGAAATGTCAAACATTTTAAACGGATGAAAGGAATAACTGTTGAAACTTATTGATGAATGTTATTTATTTTTGAGGCTATTATTTGAAGCATGTTTGCTTTTGCAAAAACTAACGCCACCTTTGGAGCGTTTCTTGGAGTTATAGTCTTAGAAAAAATTACCACTATAAAATGACTAAATATTTATATAGTAGTAATAAAAATTAATAAGAACATGAAGCAGGTCTTTACGATAAGCATTGATGAAGAGTTAGTGCAGAAGATACGGGATCGTGCTAGAGAAGGCTCTTTTCGGAATAAGTCTCATCTGGTAGAGCAAGCTATAAAGCGGTTCCTGGAGGGAAAATGGGGCTCTTAGAGATAATAAACCAGATTCCTGGATTAACCGTTCAAGCAGGAGGAGGGAGGAGCTTGAATTACGCAGGGATAGCTAGTGCTGGGCTTCCTATCATCGGTGGTGTTCTGGCTTATGTTTGCGGCTTAGACAATGATGCTTATCACACTGTTGCAAGCTCCAGCCAAGCATCTGCTGACATGGTTGCAGCAGTAGTAGGAACGATGGCTGGTACCTTTGCCGGTTTTGTTACAGGATTAGGGCTTACCCCGGTAACGGTGAATAGAGCCATCAGGAACGGCGCAAGGATTCCAGAGGAACATGAAGAACAAACAATAAAAATTCCTTCTCCGAGGGACAGATTAAGAAAACTTTTTCCTGACATTGAAGAACAACATATCGATGCTATTCTTCAACATGACCTGCAAACTCCTTTAAAGGGTGGATATTCCTCCGGCTTGATTTTATCTTCTGATGTATTAGTAGCAAAACAGGCAGCTAAAGAAAATAATGCTCATGAGCAGCGCGTGTACCAATGGGATTTAGGAAGTTTTGACCCTTATCGGCCAAAGTTGGAAGAGGTCGTCGGACTGGAAAATAGCTCTCTTTTAGTATTAAGCAACGTCGATTTTCTGCAATCAGGATTTGCCAAGTCGGGATACATCCCTTTCAATGCTGATGGCTCCTTCAATATCGGCCGGTATATTCAACACAATCTTTTTGTCATGGGGTTATTTCATAAAGAAGCGACGAAAGCAGCTAAAGAGCAAGGAGACGATTTTCTAGAACCATTGATTTATCGAACTCTAGATGGTATCCCTCATTATGAAGCTATCACTATCCCTCTTCAAGGGATGGCAACGAGAACGTATCGCCAATTTAAGCAGGATACTCCAAGCCGAATTGTCCAGGAGATAGGGCCGATCATTGACACGTTTTGCCAATACCTCCAGCAGGGCGAAGTTTCTGTCATCCATGGAGATTGGAAAGTCGGCAATCTTCC
This sequence comes from Candidatus Woesearchaeota archaeon, assembly GCA_016181345.1. Taxonomy (GTDB): domain Archaea; phylum Nanobdellota; class Nanobdellia; order Woesearchaeales; family GW2011-AR9; genus JACOZM01. Next base: position 2,100 of record JACOZM010000001.1, on the reverse strand, counting down.
GAATGGCCACGTCGCGGATTATGCTATTATCCAATATGGAAAAGAGATCGTGGACATCGCCAATTTTTTATCGGAACCTTTCTTTGACCTACAGCCGGAGGATTTTAGAAGACACATAAAAACCTATATAGGAATGCGGGCAGAACACGATCCTGAATTTAGGGAAAATAATTCCAAGCATCAGGAGATGGTCTCTTGGCTGGATTCTGCCCGGATGAAGGAATTATCCATCTATGCATCGGTGATGAGGAAACGCGACCTTTCTGATTCCCGGATGGCGGAAAGAAGACAACAGTTTCTTCATGAGATGGGGGAGCTGCTAAAAGTGGGAACGTTTCATTAGAAAAGAGGTCTTATTCCTAAAATCATGACTAAAAAAATTGATACACCTCCTTTAGGAGATCATGTAATTAGTGGAATTGATGTTTCCCCTGTAATGGGTAATTATTATGTTAAATACGGAGGAGAACCAATACAGGAACAGTTAGATTTTTTCCGTGATTTAGGGATATCTCATCTGTTTGATAGAAGAGTAATGATGGGTGCTATATTTGGAAACTCTATTTTAGATGTTCATAATTTTGATTTCTCGGGATATTCAAATGGATCAAATAATTGTAATGGATATGATGGTGTAATGACAAGAATGAGAGAATTACCTATTATGATAGGTTGGAGTGATTGTCCAGAAATGTTAGTAGCGGGGGAAACTGCTGTTGGTATTGTGCATTCAACAACAAAAACATTGGATAGGCATATATTGGATCACTTTTTTAAAACTTTTTTTGAAACTGAAGATCCTGATAAAACTAAAGTCGCATTTTCTCCATATATTTTTCCAATGGATTATTTTGGCAACTTTGAAGATTTTGATAGGTTCGATGAATGGGTAAAAGAGGGGTGTGTTCAGAGTAATAATGGCCAACATCATTTAGACTTGGCTAAGATGAATAGGTTGGATCTACTAAGATTAGGTTTATCCAGAGAGAATATTCATGATGCGCAACACAACAGTTACAGGATGTCTCAACATTCTCATGAAAATGGTGGTTATGCTATTTCACATAGGCATGTCCTCAATACTCCTGATTCAAGGGAAGGAAGAGGCATTGTCTGCATCATGTTAAAGTGAATGGAAGCTTAATTGCAAATAACAAATGTTATAGGTGTGGAATTAAATATTCTTATCAAACCGATCGAAAAAGTCAATACCATTTTGAACAAGGTTTCAGCTTTCACTATATTACTTATGATATTCTTTTGGATTAACCACTAAGGTATCTTGACCAGAACTGCCTTCTTTTCAAATTCACGATGCCAGAGATCTTTCCATCAAGCATAATGTCGGCTTGATCAACGCTTGGATATATTCCGAAATGGAAGAGAAAGCGATTATTTCTCTATTTTTACTGGATGCTATCTTTGCCTTCAATTCTTTCCGTTCTTTATCCAGGTGATTTACCAGCTGGATGTCTTGCTTATAAAAAAAATCATAATAAGCCCTGAAGTGGTCCATCATCTTCCTTATCAATTCTATATCTCCGCTATAATGATCTCTTGCTAGATAACGGATAGCATCAGCGATCTTATCCAACAAGGTGATAATCGTATACAGATTGTTCTTTTCGATGGTTGATTTGTCAATGTTTAGATTTAGCAGGCGCAGGCAAAAGCTGGAAAATTTAGTGATATTATCATGAAGCTGCTCATTAGTTGCCAGCTTTTTTCTGGCGGCTGTTGCTTCCAGGACAGCATTCTGATACTCTAAGATAAGGAAAAATATCCTCCTTAAAATGTTGTTAAATTCTGCCGGAGAGGTGGCGGAAACATCTTTGATAACAGTTGCATCTTTCTGTGAACTGATGATCTCAAAGCCGATCAATCTGCTGGCGATAAATTCTATCTCCTCAGATAATGGCTTTTCTTTTTCCTGCCAGGGGTCATAGATGCCCTTTTTCTTAGAGCGGATGGCAATCTCAGAATATCCATTCTCATAATAGGCAGTGATCATCTTGATGACGGCGTTTCTGTCCATAGCGGTGATGTCCAGTCGGACTGCTTTCTGTAGCGATTGGTGTTCAGATGAGATGATTAGCTGAG
>JACOZM010000039.1 GCA_016181345.1 Candidatus Woesearchaeota archaeon | reverse complement strand
CTTAACCTTCCGTCAATAATAAACTTGTTTTCAGTTTTCCCCAATTGAATTTGTTTTTGATCTAATTCTTTATCAATAGAAGGATCTGTCTCTTCAAGTTTTCCAAGTTCTAAGAGAGTTATTCCTCTTTGTTCAGCAATCTGCCGCTGCAAGTCGCCCATAGAATAATGTTTATACTTTAGCTTTTTAGCCAAGAGTTTGCCGACAGTAGATTTTCCGCTTCCGGCTGTTCCTGAGATAGTGATAATCATTTTTCCTCTTTTTTAATTTCTATTTTTTTTGTCCTATAAATACTTTTCTTTTACCGTATTTTTTCATAATCGCTATTCTTTAAATCTCCAAACTTGTCTTGAAACCATTTTTTTGTCCAAAACCCAACGGCTTTGGTCAAGCCCCATTCTTTATATCTTCTCATGGAAGTAGTTACGTATGTATCAATACACTTAAACTCCCCCAATTCTTTCAGTTTAAGGATTAATTTACGATGTTCTCTGACTACTAGTTCTGGGTCATAACCCCCAACAGAAGAAAAATCTTTTTTTCTACAGACTAAAGCTCCGCTGCATCCTTGGTAGAGGTTAAGAGAATGATTGAAATTTTTAAACATTGTTGCAAGTTTAAATTTTTTTTCCGGCAAATCGGGGTTTACTTTTGTTGTTGCTACGGCATGATGCTCGGCAAATTCTTCTTTTATCTTTTGCAAAGAGTCAGAGGCTAGCATCGTATCGGCATCGAGGAATAATAATATTTCACCTTGAGCGTTAAGGGCCCCGGCATTTCTAGCCACGGAAACATTAGCTTTTGGCAATGAAAGAAGCCTTAATTTTTCGTTTGTTCTTTTTTTAATTGTCTCTTCAGTTCCATCAGTACAGCCGTTAGCCACGATGATTGTTTCAAAGTTTTGAAAAGTCTGATTTTTTATAGAATGTAGCGTGCTTTTAATATAATTCTCTTCATTATGAGCTGGGATGACGATGGAAAAGAAGGGCGCCATAAGGCTTCTGTTTTAAGGCGGTTTTAAAGGATTTGTATCCTGAAAGATATAGGTTTTTGGAGTAATCTTCTAAAAGGGAGGTGCTATTTTGATAGAGAAGAGCTAGATTAAAAAATGTTAACGTGTGCTTATGACGAAAGGGATAGCTAGTTTCCCCTTGTTATTCAGAGCGGTACTAACTTGGATTAAGTGTGGTCTGGAATTAGAGATGTACACCTCTGTGGGATGTCCAAAGTGAACACCAAAATAATCATACTGAGGAAAATGGGCTTGAATCGTCCTTAATTCATCTCCAAATTCAGAGTTGAGGCTACGCAATATTTCCACTATAGATGGTTCCACTATAGCTGGTGTTTCTTGAAAATTTTCATCAGATGAAGCAGCATCGGCTACAAGGGCTTTATATTCCGCTATGGCCCCTTCCCCTACATGATAGCTGGTTACTACCCTCTTTACTCCACTAACATCGGTTGGTTCTGCAACATAGGTCATTTTCCCTCGTGTAATTCTTCCGGCAGGGGTTATGGAAACTTTTCTGAGCCTTATTTCAAGGTCTTGGTCGGGTCTGTCAGCAATGTACCCTCGCGCATTTTCTGTTGCTTCATCTAAGCTGTGGCAGATGGCAGGAGCTCCACAAGCTTGTACAACGTACTCATTATCATTTCCTTCTCGCGCAATAAGAAAATAGGACTCTCTGGCTCCTAATAAATCATCTAAAATATTACCAGCATCAAATTGACCCATGGTTTAGAGAAAAGCAAGGTATTATTTAAAGAATATCTATTGTTGAGGATATAGGTTAGCAGGAGAGAGAGAGATTAGTGAAATGAACTTTTCTCTCCTTATTTTACAGTGTCAGATAATTACACGCCCAGATCATGCTGAAATCGGTGTAATACGCAAGGCTGCTGTAAGGTTTTCCGTCAGAAGAAAGAACTTCAGGATAGCCGGAATATTCTTCAATTGCTTTTCTGTACTTTTCTTGATATTCTTTTGCTTTTTCTTGATTTATTTCTTTGATGAGTTTAATAAACAATGGCCCCATATGCATCCAGATTGAGTTGCTCTCATAATTTTTGAAAAAGAATTCCTGCCAGCCAAACCGAATCCCTTCTCGAGATGAGGTGTATTTTAAAGGCAGTGGCTGATCTAAATTTTCTGATTGGACAGCTTGAAGTGCAGACTTAAGTATTTCCGCATCGCAGCATAACCCCAGAATAAAAGGAAATATGTTTGCATCTCCGGCCACGTAATCTTTTTTCTTTAAATCATCATAAAAATAACGCCCGTTCCAAAAGTTTTCTTTGATCAACTGAGGATAATTGAATTTGCTTAAAGGATTATTTAATTTCATCTCTCTTAAGTCTTTTGCTAGTAATCCAACCATAGAGTTATCGTAACAAGAACTTTCCCTAATAGAAAAATCTTTGATAGAAGAAGTCTGGACTGTTCTTTTAACTAAGCCCGTTTTTTGATCAAGAAATTGTTCAACAAATTTTTCTATCTCTTTGTTGAGGAAATCACGAAAGGAATAATAGGGAAATCTACTGACATGAATGCTATGGATCAGCCAGGGAAGTGAATCAACTGCAGGAACAAAGACATCATAAGGTTTTCCTCCCTTATTGATCGTTGTCGTTATTCTCTTATATTTTTTGTAACGGTTTATGGCATATCGCAATGTCAAATGAACTTCTGATTTATATCCAATTTTTAGTAGGGATTGAACACACCAGCCGAAATCTCTGGCCCAAAATTCTTGAAAGTTTGTTGCTGAGGTTTGAAAATATGTTCCGTTCCAGCAGTCTTTGACAATCTTTTGGCAAATCTCTTCTGCATTTCCGGAATATTTTTTACGAATATAGCGGTTTTTTAAGCTGGAGAGAAAAATTTGCGTTCCTTTAGTTACGTAATCGATTGCTGAAGCCATTGTTTGCGTGTTCGAGTAGTTTACTTTCGTTATCAGTGTTTATCTCTGTTTTATCCTAAAAACTGTCGGATTCTGCCGGCATGTAGGATTCGTTCTTTCAGCTCTTCAGTATTTTTCTTTTTGAAAGCGTCTAGAATATGGCTTGTTTCTTCCTTATGCTCTTCATCAATAGTGAAGGAGAATAACTCTAGTGCTTTTTGGACTTTCTTTTGAATTTCTAATGGAAAATAATGCAAATTATCCTTATTATAATACTTTAACGCATCTTGAATGTCTTTATTGATTGTTGTATAAGATGTGCTTACCTTATCGATTTCTGAAGGAGTTAAGGTTGACAATCCTAAGATTTCAGGAGGAAGGCCCAGTGAATATGCAGAAGCGCAAAAAGTAATAGCTCGGGGAAGATGGATGCCTTTATTTTCTCTGGCGTAGCCAAATAAATCAATATGTAATTTTCGCTTTCTTCTGGGAGGAATGTAATTGCTCATTTCGTTGATCATCGGTGCGAGAAGCTTAATGGAATCTTGATAGTCTTTTTCTATTTTGTCAATCAATTTTTTTCCGAACTCTTCATCAATCTGAAATGGTTTTTTTCGCTGAGTATTCTTGATCTCTTCAATTCCACTGATTACTTCTTTCAGGGGGAAATCATACTTAAATGCAGATTGCGCTGTAAACGTCTGGACGCTAGGATAACCTTTCAGCATTGAACGAACATTCGTTGGCTTAAAATTACCACGAAAAGGAGCAGAACCACAGCCTAAAATAGGGAGGATGTCTATTGATGTTTTTTCTTGAAGGTTATAAAGTTTCATCAACCCTATCTTGGCAATCAAAACATTGGCTAATGAGCCATAGTTTAAGGCAGGATC
>JACOZM010000038.1 GCA_016181345.1 Candidatus Woesearchaeota archaeon | reverse complement strand
TGGGTGTCATGCCAAATGTCGCTTTGGAAATTTCCGCAGTTAAAATCGCATATTCCTTCTCGGTTTTTACTCCTCTTTTTTCCCATTCATCGGTCAATTCATCTCGTATGGCAATGCCTCGGACTCTCTTTTCTACCCATTCTTCAGAGTAGCCTTTGGCTTTATAGAGTTCTTTCATGCGTTTCTGGGCTAATTCTGGGTTTTCTATTTCCTGTACTCTATCATAGCCAACTTGAGCCAGCCATAATTTAAGCGGTTCTGCTTTTTTAGAGGGAACTGACTGGATTATCCTAAAAAGAGACTTAGTATTAGCGCAATCGGTTTCCCTTAATTTGCCATCGGGAGCAGGTAATTTCAACTGGTGACAATTTGTCACCACTTCACTCCCTTCTTCCCTAAGCCGCTGACTGAGCTTATTCCAGTATTTTCTGGCAGTTTGAAAGTCTTCTTGCTCGGTTAAAAAAGCAATAATATCAATAACAGAATAATACCATTCATCGTTATACCATAATCTTCTAAATTGTTTTCCTTGGAATACTATAAGAGAGGTATGCCCTACTATTTCATCTGCCATTTTCAGCACCTACCCCTGAACTTCTGATAACTTTTAAAAAATAGACACCATATTTATCAAAATTCTTCTCTCCAATCCCTTCTACTTCAATCATTTCTTCTTTAGTCATTGGCTTTACCTTAGCCAGCCTCTTTAAAACGGAATCATGAGCCACCATATATGGAGGAAGATTCTCGGCTCGTGAAAGATCCATTCTCATACTTCGTAATTTCTCAAACAACTTACTTTCTTCATAATTTAATTCAATAGATACAGGCGATAGAGGTGTTGCTAGCTTAAAATCTCCTTTATTCATTTTATCTATTTTTGTATGAAGAAATGTAACTGCTGAATCTATGACTTTATCTAATTCTTCAAGACTATCAGCACCTACTTTTACAGAACCAATATACCAAGAGCCTTTAGCTGTTTGCTTGAGTTCAACATCAAACTTCTTTCTCTCTTCCATTCTATAGTAAGAAACACCTAACTTTATAACTTTTGCCCCGGAGCAACAATATTTTTCTATTAGATACGGCATCGTCATCTTTTTTTCAAACTCCGGCGTTAATAAAGTTTTAAGCCTAATCACTAAAAAAATTCAAGATCGGCCCTCAAGAAAGGTTTATATATCTTTAAATAATCTTAAAATGATGAATTTCCTTATCAACAAAATAAAATCTCTGTTGTTAGATCCTCATAAATTCTTTTCCAACTTAAAAAAAGAATCAGGCATAGAAAACGCGCTGAAGTATTATGCTTTACTATCTCTAATTCCCGCATTCTTTAGTTTTACTTTTGGAAGGATGTGGAGTAGTTATTATGCTGACGCTCTTGAGAATTTTTTAGGTATTACTGTCCCGTTAGCAAAATTAAGTTTCGGAGCTTTATTTATGACTGCCATCTTGATCTACCTCTTTTTACTAGGGCTTAGTTTTGTCTGGGCAGGTATTCTTCACCTTTGGATCATGATCTTTGATGGAAAAGAAACTTATGAGAAGACCTATCAACTTTCAGTCTATGCACAAACTCCTAAGCTATTATTAGGCTGGGTTCCAGTTCTTGGGGCTTTAGTTTGGATTTATGACTTGTTTTTATTGGTCGTGGGAACAGAAAAAGTCCATGGTATTCCGCAGAAGAAAGCATTGATGATGTATCTCTTCCCAGCATTATTTTTCTTCTTCTTAGCTTTGGCTGGGCTCATGATATCTTTTTTCTTCTTAACTGCTATCAGTGGCGAACTAACTCAAGGTTTAGCCGCTAATTTAATCTAGACCGAAAACTTCCTTTTAGACTTATTTTCTTTGACGTATTTCTTTTTAGAATTATTAACCCATTTAAAATAATGCACTAACTCCTCTGCTAAAAATCATTCAAGAACATATTTCCATCCTGGCTTCCATTTTTTTGTTTTTCTCCAATCTTCATGAAGAGCTTCTTTCCAGTTTTTCCCTTTCAACAGGACATCTAAGGCCAATTGCGGAGCTTTATGGGCAACGATAGCTATATTTTTATGATTATAATTTTCTTTCAAAAAGGTTAAGAAAGATCTCATTCTTTTTTCTACATCTACTAATGATTCTCCCATTGGAAATGGTTTGTGGATATGCTCTTCATAGACAACCTTATCCTCTTTAGCTCCATTCAGTTTTCCATAATGGCCTTCCCGTAACCTTTTATCCTGGATAATCTCCTGATCTGGAAACATGATTCTAGCAGATTCAATAGCTCTGGTTAAATCAGAACAGAATATAATATCATACTTTTTCTTTTTACTCTGCAGGAATTGATATAATTCTTTTGATTGCGTAATTCCTAAAGGAGACAATTTTCCTTGACCTTGTCCGGTAGAAATTCCTTGTTCATTATCTAGAGTAGTTCCATGCACAAAATAAGTAATGATAATTGTCATTGTTCTTCTCTTTAACTATATCCCTCAATAAAATTTAGATCATATTTTTGAGTTTATTTCTTCTCTTCTTTTCCTTCCTCTTTTGGCTTTTCTCTTCCTAAGAAATGAACGATAGCATGAGTAGTACCTTCACAATAGTCTCCAGGCAATTGTATATGATGCTCAGAGTATTTGGTTAAATCTTCTTCTTTATAATTTTTAGCTGAACCCATAATCACATAAGGTTTATTCGAACATCCTTTCTCCCGTGCTTTGATGAAGACTTCTTCAATGAACTCTTCATGATTATAATGATTGATCAAAATATCATACGTACAAGAATCTTTTTCTTCAAAGAAGCCTTTTTTATGGATATTAATATTAAACTGAACTTCTATGTCTAAGAGCCTTCCTCCGGTTGGAAGTTTAAACTTCAGGTTCATTGCGAATGGTCCTTTTCTAGATTCTGGATTGCCCTCATAAGTGTTTTTAAAATGAGCAATCACTTTCAAAGTATCTAAAGTAGATAATTGTCGAGCAAGACGTAAAGCCCAATGTATCCAGATGTCTGTATAGGTAAAGTGAACTAAGCCTAGTTCAGGATTATGCTGAAACGGCTCAACACTTCTTAAGTCAAAAACACCATTAACTGGCCCGACAATAAGACCGCCTTTTCCTCCGATGAATTCAAATGCGCTGAAGCCATGACGAATAAAATTAAAATTATCTCCTCCTTTTTGAAATCGAGGACTAGTCAAGAAGCCATCTTCAGTAATCGTGGCTGGCGATTTACCGAAGATATCCTCCCACTCTTCATAAGGAACTTCTTGAGCACGAGCAGATCTTGGTAATCCTATTCCAGCAGCGACCACAGTCCCAGCGCCTAGTGCAAATTTTCCTAAAGCTCTTCTTCTCGACAAATCAACTATCGGCATCCTTTCCTTGATTTTCTTCAATCCTGCTTCTAAAGTAGCGGCTGACGTTTCTAATGCTCCAACTTCCGTTTCAAGCTCTTTCAATTCCTGCTGAATTTTTGCTTCGGTTGACCTATCGGGATACTTGGCTTCCAGGTTTACAGACCTGTTTAACCGCTTCAGATGCTTATGCAGCGTTCCAAAATAGATGGACGTATCCTTGAGAAGAAGCTTGTTGGGAATATCTACTTCCCGTGCTATTCTCTCAATATTTGAATCATGAACTTCATGCAACGCTTTTAAGATATCGTGGATCGGCCTATTGGCTCTCCGTTCAGCCTTGCCAATATATCTGGCAACAACTAGAGATTTATGGAGATTTGCTTCTTGAACTAATTCTTTCTGCAATTGTTTTCGTCGTTGCTCATCAGAAGTCCGATGAATCAAAGCTAATTTTGCAATATAGAATTTACTCAAAATACTTAGCCGATAATGTAGATCCTGTAAAAACTTATACTCTGAAGCGATCCAGTCAATCGCTTCTTGAACTCTATCGGACAGTTTCTTCGACATGATTTAACAGAAGTATTTTGAGGGATATAAATGTTTCTGAACACCTTTTTCCTTCTAATCAAAGAAAATATTTACTTCTTACTTTGTCGGCTATCCAACTTCTTATACCCTATCCAGATCAAAACACTTAACACTATGCCTAAGAGAACAAACTTCAATATATCATTAGCATGCTGCCAATATCGTATTGTTCCATAAAGGATTAAGATAATTCCTCCAGCAACAAATCCATCGTTGACTCCTTCTTTTTTAAGGATCATTCCAGCTACAACGGCTAAAATCCCAAAAATAGCGGCAACAATAAAGACAATCTTATTATGGTTGCTCATCACTAAAGCAAAATCTTCATAGCAACTGCTCTTAGTCTCACAGTAGCCGAAGGTGGATACTGGCACAGGACTTGGCTTAATTGCTTTAGCCTCTGATCCTTCAGCATTTCCAGAAGCCCCAATATCTCTACTATCAGTTGCAACTCCATTTTCACAGTATTGTGGTCGCCAAGTACCTCCAGCTGCAACACAATCTTCTTGATTTAAGATATTGTAAACATTAGGGCAGAATTCTTCTGACTTTGGACTGTCGTGAAAAACTTCAATCCCATAGCCGATAAATAGAGCATATATTACGGCAATTGCAATAATGATCAAGCTCTTTTTAAGGTTCATATATTCTAGAAGTCTGGTTGAGTTAATAAAGGTTGCTTTCTTTGGTTTAACGTATGCCTTTGTTAGGCGAGGTTTACAAAGAAAAAGCGCAGGAGTCACTTTTTAGTAAACTCCGAGAAAGATTTATATATCAGTTATGGATAATATTATCCAATTATGGATAACAAGCTTAAAATTGTCAATTATCTTGGTAAGAACGTAGGTCAATGTTTTACTATGCATGAATTGAGTAAGTTAATTAACATTCCCTACGCCAGTTTTTACAGAACAGTTCAGAATATGAGAGATATTTTAGAAGTTTTGGTTGTTGGAAAATCTAAAACCATCTGTTTAAAGACCACTAATCCCGTGGTTAAAGCTCATCTTACTATCTCTTCAGATGAAGAGAAAAAAGAATTTCTCCAGAAACAACCAATTATTAAGAAAATTGCTGCTGAATTAAGTATGAAAGATATTGTTGTTCTTTTTGGGAGTTATGCTAAAGGAAAAGAAACAGGAAAAAGCGATATTGACCTATTGATTATTAATAAAGATGGAAAAAAATCTCTCTCTTTCTCCAAATATGAGGTTTTGTTTAAGAAGAAGATTAATCCCATTTTTGTTACAGTAAAAGAATTTAAAAAAATGATTCACGATAAAGATGAGAACGTCGGAAAACAAGTATTAAAAACCCATATCATATTAAATAATCCAGAATCATTTTGTGGGTTGGTTTTCAATGGAATTTGACCGAAAAGCATACACAAATATGTTCAAAACAGCACTTATTGAGAACCGAATAAAAAAATCACAAGAAACTTTTAAGATTAAGCTATTTCTCACAAAAGCAGAGAATAGTTTGCTCATCGCAAAGCATGTTAAAGAAATAATGCCAACTAAAGATCAGCCACCAAAACTCCACTGGGATTATTGGGCAATCACTATTTCCTACTACTCAATGCTTTACGCAGCAAAGGCAGCAATTTTGTTCAAGGGTTATGAAGTTGATGACCATGATGCTGCTCAGATTGCTATTGGACATCTTTTAGTTCCTGACAAATTGCAGAGAGAGGATTTAGAGATTCTTAATCAGTCGCATAAAATTTTTGAGGATGAATATGTTCACTTTTTTGAAGATGCTAAAACCGAGAGCCACATTGCACGATATTCTGCAATTAAGACTTATACTGAAAGAAGGTTGCGGGAAATATTTGATAATGCCACAGAATTTGTGGCGAAAATATCACTCATTTTAGAGGACAACTAAAATGCCCAAGAGAGCTCATTTTTCCTTATCCTATCTAAACTATTAATCCCCTAACCATTGCTTAAACAATTCTCCATTATCGTTAAGAATATATTTGTAAGGCTCATTCAATCCATAGAGCCAATAGAACTTCTCTTCTCCATTCCACTCTTCTTTTCCATGTTCTCTAGCTTGCCCTTCTTCTTCTCCCAGCTCTTTCCTTTCTTCTTCAATAACATTCTGAGAAATAGAACCCATAAAGTAGTTATATGCCTCTTCCTCCTGCATTTTTATCCGTTGTAATCGTTTATCTCGTGAGAAATAATCTTGAAAAATAAGGATAGCTTCCTCCTTTGAATTTATTTTCTGATGAAAATCATTTATCTTTTTCGGCTCTATAATCTCCTGGCAAGAATCATTCATGGATATCGTTAAGAGATATAGTATTCCAATTAAAACAGCACCTATAATCATGATAATTATAACTATTCCTCTCTTCTTCAATGATATTTTGTTATGAACAGAAAGATAGATCAATACCATCACCATGATCAATAGTATTACTATAACTAATGGTATTACTCCATAAAACCAAAAATTTCCAACCGAACTTAGTGATCCTGAACAAATAGTCATACTCTTATCTAAAACAACCAACAGTATAAACTATTCGAAGACTTTAATCTTAGTTAAAATGATAACGGGATAAATTGATGTCTAACTAGATTCTTAGTCACTAAGATTAAGAAAGTTTGATGCATCTTCAAAATCATACTGTGCTCTATCTAATCCTATTCTATATTGGTCCAATTGTTCTTGAACACCATCTCCCAACTTTTTAATTAACTCTAAATCTTCACTGCTAATGTAAGGCATTGTTTCTTCAATAGTTTTACTGATTTCTAAATAGGGGTGTATTTCTCTTCGAAGGTCTAATACTTCTTTCTCCCACTGGCGAACTAAGCTTTTAGCAGCATTTATTAAGGCATTTTTTGAATCTTGTCCTGTATAATTTTTAATAAATAATTGTACGAATTTCTCAAACTCTTGTGGCTCGTTCCGAAAA
>JACOZM010000037.1 GCA_016181345.1 Candidatus Woesearchaeota archaeon | reverse complement strand
ACAATGATTGCAAATAAGCATTGATGTTGTCTCCTTACAGTTTTTGCAGGCGTGGGGCTTTGCCCACTGCGCTTTTTTAGATTCTGGTTTTCTTTTCATAGGATCTCCTAAATTGTCTCTTTTACTGTGGCACATACAAGGAAATTCGTTACAAATCCAGTCAATATTCTCCTTTATATGCGCTCCGCCCAAACTTCTTTTAATCTTATGATCCGGTGTCAAATAGTGAGAATGGAAACAATAAATTAGTGAGAATGGAAACATAGAAAATAGGATTGGATCATAGAAAACGGAAGAGAATAACCGATTACCAATCAATTCAACATAATTCTTCTAAAACAGAAAACTTTAATAAGCCGATTAAAATTATCAATGCTTAGAGGGGTAGGATATGGTCAATGGGTTTTTTAAAAAATTACTAAAGAAAATTTCTTTCAATCCGTTTGCAAAACAATCTCATATCAAATTGGGGTTATACGGACCGCCGAACGGAGGCAAGTCTACGCTAGCAAATAAGATCTGCCAGGACTGGCTAGGAGAAGAGATGTCAGCTGTTTCTCATATTGCTCATGAAACGAGAGAAATCAATATTAAAGAGCAAGTCAATATTAAGAATAGCAAGGGTAAGGAGCTAACGTTTTCTTTGGTCGATACTCCAGGGATTGCCACGAGAATTGATTATGAAGAATTTATCCGGAAAGGAATCAATAAAATAGAGGCAAAAAAAAGAGCTAAAGAAGCAACAAAAGGAGTCATCGAATCGATCAAATGGCTGGATAATATGGATTCCGTAGTTGTAGTTTTAGATGCAACAAAAGACCCTTACAGCCAAGTTAATATTACCATCATGGGAAACTTACAGGCGCGAAACATCCCGGTATTGATTGCCGCAAATAAAGTAGACTTAAAGAAGGCGAACATTGATGCGATTAAGGCTGCTTTCCCCCAATATGAAGTTGTTGGTATTTCTGCAAAATATGGCAAGCACATTGAGGATTTTTACGAGCAGTTGTTTAAGTTAAACTGATCATTAAGACTATGTAAAATAGATATATTAAGATATACTGGCTATAAAAGATATGAACTAAAATATAAAAACAAAACTTTAAAAACTATAAGAATATCCTTAAGGATACCAAAAAAATATAAAAAAAGAAAATATCAGAAAAAGAGGAAATATGGTAACTTTTCAATTCATCCCATATCATGAGATGGAGAATCTAGGATCGGCCAAGAGAGTTAATAAGCTCCTCAATATCGTCAAAGAAGATAAGATTGTCATTATGGAAGGAAGGTTAAGGAAACAAGAAGAAGCAGATCTTATTGAAATAACGATGGAGGAAATCACTCCAAAATTTAGAGGAATTGAGCTTAGCGTTATCTATCCTGACAAGGAAAATCAAAATGCTGTCCAAAAGCTAAAGAGCGGGTTTGCCAATGTGCTCTTAGGAGATAGGATTGGCATGACCATCATAGGTCCAGCATCTATCGTCAAAAAAATTGAGAAAGATCCTGAAAAGATTGAGCTGTTTATGAATGAGAATTTGGGAAGCGGCAGGTTTAGAAGCAGACGGAGAAGATAGTTATTCAGAGAATTGTATAGTTTGTGTAAGGATTGTTTTGTGAAGTGCATCTGTCGTTGTATATTTATTAAGAGATAAAGAATAAGGTTTAATATGCCACACCAATGCGTCCGTTGTAATGCTATCTTTGAAGATGGGTCCCAGCAAATCCTACGAGGTTGTGATTGCGGGGCTAGATTATTCTTTTATATCAAGAAGAAGAATTTAGAAGAAGGTAAGCTTCTTGTTACAAACTTATCTGAGGAAGAGAAAAATCATATTGAAAAAGATGTGGCTGAAATTGTTAACATCAAACAAGAAGATCCTGATCGACCGGTTGTTCTTGATATTGAAGCAATCAGAGTTTTAAAACCCGGAAAATATGAGTTAGACCTTGTCCATTTATTTAAGAAAGATCCGATGATCATCAAGCTTGATGAAGGAAAGTATGTGATAGATTTGCCGCAAGTGTTTAAGATGAAAGGCGAGGATAAAGAGTAAGAAAAAAATACACTATTGATTAAAAAATAATTCTTAAAGTTTACTTCTCTGAGCTTTGTCTGAAATGATGGCAGAATGTCCTGAAGGGTCTTCAATAATAACCTTTAACGTTTCACGCCCAAGAATGACATTGTTTAATTTTTTAATCATGTTCTTCGCTTTCTTTTTAGCCGATTCATCGTCGTCTTCAGCATCTGCTGCTGACTGAATCATCTTTTTCACCCGTTCAAGAAGGCCTTCGACGTTAGTGATATACCCCTCTGAAGCCGGGCCAGGCTCGATTGAAATAATATGAGGAATCTTTAACGTAGCTTCTCCGGATTTGACTATTTTAATATTCATGTCTTCTTCACTAGAAATGTCTAGAGTAAACTTACAGGGCTCTTTAGTTTCAGCCGGCTCGACATCAGCTTTTCTGTATCCGCAGCCTTCACATTCAGCAGTAAGGACAAAGACTCTTCCAAAGTGAGGGATATCTACTTCTTCCTCTCTCAAGATGAGCTTGTTCACATTACAAAATGGGCAAGGCTGGTTTTTTAGTTCAGACATAGGAGTAAAAAAGTGCCGTTCATTTTTAAAGCTTTTGTTGATATGAGTGCTAGGGATTTTTTAAGGTAGAAATTTTTATAAATGGTTAGCTAAATCCTTACCTATAATAGCTCTGTGGATGACCATAGATATTATTTAAAGAGATACTATTCATGCGCCGGTAGTATAGTGGTTAGTATGTCGGCCTTCCATATGGGAAGTGGTCTTCAAGACCATTCTGCGAAGCGAGCCGATCACCCGGGTTCGAAACAGATCTCCCAGATCTGGTAGGGGGATTCGCGGTCACTCGCGTTCCCGCTCATAAGATTAACGGGAGACTACGAAAGTCCGAGTGGGGCTATATTTTTTATGAAAAACCGCTTCATTTCCGCAACGAGTACAAAGCGCTGAGAATTTATCTACTTTATCTGCAAGTGCCATAAGTGTTGGGATTGGTTCAAATGGTTCTTTGGTAAACGTCACAGACAGTCCTGAGACAATGACACGTTTACCATCGCTTACCAGTTTTGAAACTACCTCGATCAAATCAGTGCCAAACCACATGGCTTCATCAATTGCCACTATTTGTGTACGCGCATTGACCTTTTTTAAAATATCACGGGCACCGTGAACAATTTTTGAGCGGATAGAGATACCATTGTGTGAGGTGACACGACTTTTTTTATAACGAATATCGAGCGCATGTTTGAAAACAATGACAGATTTTTTACTGTAGTACGCTCGACGGACCCTCCGGATAAGCTCTTCTGTTTTACCGGAAAACATTGGACCAGCGATAATCTCCAGACTCCCAATCGAGTGTTTCACGCTACTATACTATATCTGGCGCTTGGAAAATGCAATGAAAGGTACCAGTAGTATCTATTTACATAGGATAAACAGGCAAATATACTCACGTAACTCAGGTTTGCAGCTGAGTAACTCAGTATATACCCATCTAATCCGCTTTTTCGCTCTAAAGAGCTGCAAACCGGAGTAAAATGGGTATATAATTATTACCAGCTTCCGATTAAATCTTATGTATCCCAATTATGTTACAATATATCTATGTCAACTATTGGCCAGATGCTCATTATAGTAGGACTGATCACCTGTTTGGTTGGATTTTTGTTCCTTTTTGGGGATAAAGTGCCATTTTTAGGAAAACTACCGGGAGATATATATATTGATCGTGGAAATGTCAAGTTTTATTTCCCTCTGGCAACATGTCTTTTAATCAGTT
>JACOZM010000036.1 GCA_016181345.1 Candidatus Woesearchaeota archaeon | reverse complement strand
CAAAAAATATTCCTATCAAACAGGAAGTGGCCATGACTGGATCATTATCTGTGCGAGGAGAAGTTCTGCCAGTAGGCGGGGTTACGTCAAAAGTAGAAGCAGCAATCGAAACAGGAATTAAAACGATAATCGTTCCAAAATCTAACCTAAGAGATATTGTAATTGATGCTGAGAAGCTGAAAAAAGTTACTATCATCCCTGTAGAGAGTATTGAAGAAGTTCTAGAACATGCGTTGGAATGGAATGGAAAATCAAAGCTGAAAGAGAGAATATTTAATGGAAAGGAGAATGTGAAGAAGAGAAAGAATACCGCTAAACGAAAGAGTAAGTAACAATAAAAATGATTCACGAATTTCTTGCTCGACATTCTGGGAGCAAAATTGCAGTACTGGGGTCAGCTCCTACCTTAGAATTATATCATGAACAAGAAGATTTAGCTATCGCAGTTAACGGTGCTTCACAAATTGATCGAAGATATGACTATTTTCTTACGGGGCACCAGACTTCCCATCTAAAAAGCTGGTTTAGGACTAGGGAGGGTATAACTAGAATCATCAATTCAATGTCGGCTGTTTATGATCCTCAGCTTTATCCTGATGACGAGGCAAGAGAACAATTAATTAAGAAATACGAAGAATCAATGCCATTTTTACCAAGCAATCCGGATTTAAGGTTTAACAAATATTTTCGGGAACTTCCACAACCGGCTAAGCCGCATGGATTTTTTTATTATGGAGATGCACTCAAGAGAGAACTGCCTGGACTAATCTCCAGAGAACAAACTCAATTATATTCCGGAGGAACAAGTGCGTCCTTGGCTGTACAAGTTGCTCACATTATGGGTGCAGGGGAAATTCATGTATATGGATGTGCATTTGATAATGATTCGCCACTTCCATATAAAGGCGGACGATATTTTTACAAACCAAAAGAAGGAGAAAGAGGCCATACCGATGAATACCAACGAAGATTTATGGATTGTATTATTGGTATTATCGAACAACAAGGAACTCCCGTCTTTGTACATGGTCCTTCGAGATTAGAGCATCCCAGGAGATTAGAAGAATAAAATTTTTATCTAAATCTTTAAAATGAATTTGTTATAATTTTGAGGTTTCCTTACAGAAACCTTGCAAAAATGACTACCATTTTTCAAATTTCCTAATGGAAACCTTGCAAAAATAAGATCAAGAATTTTTAGGTTTCCTAATGGAAACCTTACAAAATAGAACTCAATTTTTAGGTTTCCTAATGGAAACCTTTAAAAAGCAAATACAAATATTAGTATAAAACTAAGGAGATTACGATTTATGGCAAGATCACAACAGAGGTCAATAAGAAAAGTAACGGGAGGACTATATCGCCCTTCCCGAGGAAAAAAGAAGAATGAATTAGCCGGCTATTCAGCAATGACGAGACTAAGTGAAGGACGAAAGACTCAAGTCAAAAGAACTCCTGGCGGGAATAGAAAAATTTCACTTATCGCAGGAAACAACATCAATGTTACCGATAAAAAAGGAAAAGCAGTAAAAACGCAAATCCTTAATGTCGTTGAAAATCCAGCCAATCCTAACTTAGTCCGACGAAATATCTTAACTAAAGGGGCTGTTGTAGAGACAAAATTAGGAAAAGCAAGAATCACCTCCCGTCCTGGACAGGAAGGGACAGTTAATGGAATTTTGTTACAGTAATTATTTTATTTTTATTATCTACTTTTGATAGTATTTCTTAAAGAGAAGCCGTTGCTAATTTTAATTGCCACGCCCGATAGTTTTTTCTCATTTTGTCCAGTGCATTAGAGGTTAATAAAGATAATTTCTTGCTCATTAAAGCTTTTCTTATAAACCCACACTCCCACTGGACAACTGCGGATAGAGTATATAAATAACCCCGCTCACCAATAATTCAACACAAAAGCAATCAGAAATCAAAAGGCGGTTTCTGGACGATACAAAAAAAGAGGGCAGAAGGAAAAAATTCCAGGTCTTCTTAAAAGAGGGTGAACAGAAATGGAGAACATTTCTGAACCTTCAAAAAGAAGGTAATGAGAAATCAAAGATGATTTCTGAACCTTTAAAAAAAAAGGTGAAAAAAATGGTTGATTTGTCGATAAGTACAATAAAAAAATTGTTTGAAGAACAAGTCAGAGAACTGACTAATAAAACGATCTGTCCAGAAGACTCTTTTGATTTACAATTTAGCGGAGCGTGGTTAAGATGAATATGAAACAAAGAATAGAATTTTTATTAAAGACGTATGATGAGAAATATGCCTACTCATTTTCCAAACAGACCGACTTGGACGACTTCTTGGATTTTTTGCCACCATCACACCTCTGTGCCTAGGATATGGTTAGCTAGCCATCAGAGCTAACCTACTACCACCCTAGGTGCCTTTTTCTTTTTTTTTGCTAATTTTCTTTTTTTGCTAAATTAGAAAAAATAATATTTTAAGAGCCATTAGAAAACTAATTTTTGATGAATCAAAAAAAAATTATTGTTGTATATACTTCAACAAAACATCGCCAGACACAGGAACCTGTACTGCAGGCCGATTACCTATCAAAGTATGTAATCTTCGATAAGCATTGGTGACATTAGATTCTAACCTTCTTAAATCCATTATATATGTGCTATCTGGCCTAAAATGCCCATTCCCTCTAAAAGCAATAGTAGCGGCGGCAGTGCTTAATTGTTCTAAAGTATTGACGTACCATTCATCAAGTGCTTCTAAATTAGGAATCCCTCCGTTTAAATTAACTCGGGGAGTTAATGAGTAACTCTCTCTTGAACCTAATAAAAAATAAAGCTTGCGGCCAATAGCGTCTAAGTTTGCTGGAGATAAAACTTCTTCTACACCGCGAGCTAAAACCGGCATGCTTAAAGAATTATCGTGAGCAGCTTTAATTCCTTCCGCACAAAGACTGCCTAAAGTATCAAGCCATATTTGAAGATCGGAAGCATCTGCTATTACTTTACTAGGATCGGTTATTTTAGCCATTAATATTAAAATTCAAGAGATGTTTTATAAATCTTTATGTGATTACTACCGATTAGTAGTTTTATTTCTGTAAGAGATAATTAAACTTAATACTATGACGATGGTTCTCATTAATGAAATAATTGCGGAAAGAAATAAGAGAGTAATAAGTATTATAAAGAATAGTTTTTTAGGGAAGGATATGGAAGTACTAACTAAGACAGAAGTATTCATGCGGAAAAATGAAATTGTTGCCAAGATAAAAGAAGGAGCGATATTTGTCTATCCGACAGATACTATTTATGGAATCGGATGTAATGCTCTTTTAGAAAAATCAGTGAGTAGAATTCGAGAGATCAAAGAACGAGCTACTAATCCTTTTTCTGTTTGGGCGCCAACGATTAAGTGGATTAAAGATATCTGTAGTGAACCTCATTGTAAAGAGTTAGCCAGTAAGCTTCCAGGTCCGTATACTTTTATTATCCGGCTGAAGAAGAAAGGGGTTGTAGCTAAAAGTGTTAATCTAGGTAGTGAAACCTTAGGAGTACGCTATCCAAATCATTGGTTTGGAAAAATAATTGAAGAAGCCAATGTGCCGATAGTTACAACTTCTGTCAATAAAGCAGGAAACCCGTTCATGACGGATTTAAAAAACATGGATAAAGATGTTGAACAGAATGTTGACTTTATTATCTTTGAAGGAGAAAAAGAAGCCAGACCTTCTAAGATTATTAATTTAGCTGAAGGAACAGTAAAAGAGAGATAATGTTACCTTTGTCATGTTTCTTCTTCCGTGTTTCCTTCTGCTTTCTCAAAACTCCATCTTCTTTCCATCTAAATAATAGGTAGGATTATTGAAAACTTGGTCTCCATGAAAAATTGTTTTGATGCTTCCGCCAAACCAGTAGTT
>JACOZM010000035.1 GCA_016181345.1 Candidatus Woesearchaeota archaeon | reverse complement strand
CACTATTTTTATTATAGAACTAAATACTTACTTTTTTCCAAAATACTTTTATAGTTCAATGTCTTTCCTATTATTTATGTCTCTGGACGGAGATTTATTTCTAGATGAACACATTCAGCAGGATGTGGAAGCACTCTCTGATTTAGAAGTAGTTTTAAACCGGTGGGTAAGGCCTCAGCAAACAGCTTATCGGATTTTTAGCAATGACCAATTATTAAATATTGCCAATGAACGGTTAGCTGAAGTGTATCAAGCAAGAAAACTTAGTGATGGTCTAAAAAATGTTATTCTTGACTTTCGGGCAATAGCTGCATATATTGATGAAACTGCGCCTGTGGCATATCGTGAATTCAGACAGTTGGGGGAAGCTTTGGATAGATCTTATGCCTGGCTGATGGAATGTTCTCGAAAGGGATATGAAGATACGCCGACTAGAGAAAGATTAAGATTAGAAGTAATAACTGGCCAGGAAGCGTATTATGAAATAGAGGAGAAGTTAAGGTTTTATAATGCAAGAACTAAAATAATTGGAACATTCTGCGACCGCTTAAGGGAGATCATTAAAGGCGAAGCCGCTTATCAACCAATCAGCATGGTAGAAATCAAAGAATCTACTCGTGAGATTACTGACCGAATGTGGCCGGTACTAAATAAGGAATAAGTCTTCAGTTCTCTCCTCTCTTTTTTTCTCTTGAAACAACCACACAACAACATATATAAGCAACGCTTTCTTCTTCAACTTATGATCTGGCAAGACTTAGTGATTACTATTGCTTTGGTGGTATTTGCAGTTTCTCTAGTGCCACAAGTTTATTATGGCTTTAAAAGAAAGAAAGGCTATATCACGTTAAAAACATCTATCCCTACAGTAATCGGGCTGATAGCTATTCTATTTGCCTACATCTCTTTAGGGTTATACTTATCTACGATCATTGGTATATTAACGACAATAATGTGGATTTTGCTGTTAGTACAAAGAATAATTTATGAGAAAGTTTAACTGACTCCTTTCTGTACTATTATCTTCATTGATTTACGCTTTTATTCCTCGCTGGGTTTAATACCTCTTTGCTTGCAACGGTTTAGCGAGGGATAACCAGAAATCCGTTTTTTTAGGATTTCTGTGTTTATCGTCTTCTGTTAACATCATCGGTTAAGCCATTAGAATATATTTGGACTTCTGCAGCACTTATTAATTCTTGAAGAGTAGGGTCTGCATGCTTAGGAGAATAATGTTGCCAGCCCCCTATATGAGTTATTCTCTCTATCCCTCTTCCTCTATCTCTTCTACTGATGATGGTCTGTAATGCTTGAGCCATATATTCATTTCGTTCTCCAATTGTCCAAGGGAACGAAGGACATGAAAATTGGTCTAATTCTGTTCTAGAAAGAGTTAAAACATTTTGTGATGTTACTTCTTCTATACTTCTTGCGCTTTTATCAATAAAATAAAGAGGTAAATCTTTTTCACGGCAATAAACTACTGGTGCCAAATACTCGCTGCCAAAGCAGGATTCTTTTGGACGATTTAACCTTCTATGCAAACGTTGTCTCTCTTTTTTACTCGCAAATAATGCTTTACCTAAAACTTTAGATGCCTGATCACTGTGATCAAAACTTATTTCTAGCGTAACCGCTTCTGGATTTTCTTTAGCTAGGGTTTCCCAGACAAAATGATAGTTTCCTTCAATCCGAAAGAGTCCTCCATGTGAAACGCCAATAAGAGTAAGATTTACCATGAATATCCAAAAACACCTTTTCTATTTAAATGTTCTTACTTATAGGTGACGAGTTATGCTTGGAGTTTTAAGAGTATGGTGATTTTGGCTATTTTGATCATTTTGGTGATTATCTACCTACTGCCTCATTAATTTTTTTTGATGATCTACCAATTTACTGTCTCTTTAATCTAACAGAACTCTTATTTAAACCATATGTGCATAGCGCCGTCATCAAGACAAAAAAATTCGCTGTTAGAGTAGAAAAAATTGCCCTATAAGAGTTAAGATTTTTTGCCCGTACTCTTTTGTAGAAGTACTCTCTCTTGATGACATCTTGGCGGCTATGCATATACTTTGAACCACAATCTTAATAAATAATTTCCATTTCTCAACAATTATGCGGTAGTAGTATAGTGGTTAGAGAGTTCATCCGACCAACATATGGCCTTGCCAAGTCGAAAGACACAATAAGGCTGTGACCGGGGTTCGAAAGGCAAGTTACACTATGCGAGTCGTACTCAAGTAGGACATTCCTGCGGAAATCCTACGACAAAGCAAAATAATGTAACTTCACGAAAGTCCCCGCTACCGCATATTTTTCAATTATATTCTTGTTTCTATGCAAAAATTAAAGTCTTGGAATCTATATTGCATGATAAGAACTCTCTTTACAATCTTTTAGCAAATTCTTGAGGTCCAAGTTCAACATAGGATTTGATAACTGCTTGTGGTGTTCTTTCTCTGACGTTCAAAGCTAGTCTTTTAGATGCTTCTGAAGAATGATAGGTAGGAACTAAAGGTAATCCCTGCTGTTGTGCATATTTCATCAGCCATGCCGTACTGATACCATCGACTAATGTTTCTTCAATTTCGCTTAGTGTTGTAGCTAATTCCATCCCTGCCTGCTGGAGATTACCAGGTTGTGGATTCAACTGTCGTAAACCATCCAGGATATGTTTGTCCGTCCAAACAGATATCTGATTATGGAGAATTTCATGAACTGGCGTTTCATAAACACTAGACGTGTCCTCTTCTTCAATTGCCCACAACACTGGTTTTCTTCTCGTCGAGGAATAAATCGCACCCCCATTCTTAGAAAAATGACAAACCCTATCACTTCTTCCCATGACAGGGATAGTAAGATCTAAATCTAACGTAAGATCACCAACAGCATAGTGCAAAACAACTCCCGTCTCATAGCGTATTCCGCTTCTTCCTAGGAGATTGATAACTATCGTCTTATCTTCGCTAAACGGTGGGTAATCAACCTCAATTTCTGCTTTTCGTTCAGGAACGGCATATGAAACTATGGGAATGGCTAACTGCTCGCAATTCCAATAGGAAAGAGCATCAGCAACAAGCTGTTTTCCTAAATGAATAAATGGTTCTGCTGCTTCTCGAGAAGAGAATTGCTCGTCTGAAAAAGAACGTTTCACTATCTGAGTTACACGTCTTGGGTATCCATTTCCCTCTGAAAATCTGCCCATCAAATCTTTGATATAAGGCATGGATTCTTGAGCGATACGATTTAAATCATCTTCCTGGATACTTTCTTCGCTCTGATCGATAATTGACATATGAACAATTCCTTCGAGAGGTTCATCACCGAGAACTAACGCCGGAGCCAGTAATACTCCTGCACCTAAAGATGCAATTTTTAAAAAACTACGCCGAGTACACGTTTTTCCTGACCCATGACTAGTAACCATAGACTAAAAGAGTAACAACTACTTTATAAATGTTACTCAGTAGTAGTGTCAATATTTGAGAACTTTAAAAAAAGCAAAAATAAAGGAAATGGAAGAAAATGAACAAAAATAAAAAAAAGATAAACTAAAAATAAGATGAGAGTAAAAATAAACTAAAAGCAAAATAAACAAATATAAAACTTAAAAAAAACAAAAATAAAAAAGAGCAATGACTTACTCCTTTATTGCTTTGCTAACACAAACGCTGCTCGTAAAGCAACAATGATTGTAGCTGGAACAAATAACGTCAAGACTCCTCTTAACACATTTCCTATCATCGGAGCAACAGCATCAAATACGCCGACACTAACTCCTAAATAAGATACTAGTACTAGAACAGTTCCCGTCGTTAAGAATGCTGAAACTTCTTTCCCTGTTATGTTCAACAATCCTACTACAATTCCTAATAAGAACACAACCCATAGCATTGTT
>JACOZM010000034.1 GCA_016181345.1 Candidatus Woesearchaeota archaeon | reverse complement strand
AATGCCATAAAAGACACAGAACAAATAATGAGGAAACTCCTCAATCTTTACTCGAGTAAGAGTATGCTGCAGATCTTCAACCGTAAGGGGATGAAGGCCAAATGCTTCTTTTAAGAGTTCAGATTCTTGTTGAGTGATAGCCGTACTATTTACCCATATCCGTTTCTTTCGTAATTTTAACAGATCCTCTGGAGGAGCTGTCTTTACACTAGAACCATCAAAGTAGAAGAGCTCAATCATACCTTAGCTTCAGTAGTGAGAGATTAATAAACATTATGCAAATACCTACTGTAGAATAGTACTATTAAAATATACGTATCAGTATGATCCCAATCACATGAATCTTTTATACCTTATGCTGCTTATTCTCCTAACAACCTAAACTTCTTTTTTTATCTTACCTACATCAATTTCTTTCAGCTTAACACCTTTTTTCTCTATTATCTTGGAAGCAAATAAGCTGCCTAACTTTCCCGATTTTTCTAAGCTCCATCCACAAACATAGCCGTACAGAAATCCTGCAGCATACGTATCCCCGGCTCCGGTTGTATCAACAACTTGAGCTGGATAAGCTTCAATCTTAATCACTGTTTCATTGTTTGCAATCAAAGAACCTTCCTTGCCGACTTTTACAACAACAACACGGCATTTTTTTGCTAATCCTTCAACCGCTTCAATGCAATTCTCCGTTCCGGTAAATTCTTCCGCTTCTTTTTCATTTAAAAAAAGGATATCTGCATGAGATACAAATCCTTGGAGGAACTCCTTATTTCTTCGGATCACTCCTGGATCTGCCAGATCAATAGAAACTAACGTATGATGCTTTTTAGCCAAGCTAATACACCTCAACATCAGTTCTTTATTTCTTCCCTCTAAAAGATAGCCTTCAACGTGCAGTATCTTGCTTTTTGCAATATCTTCTTCTAGAATATCTTCTTGTTCTAGTTCAATCGCTGCTCCAAGATGGACAGAAAAAGTTCGTTCAGAATCCGGAGTGATAAAAGCTAGAGCATGTCCTGTTGAAGAGTGATGCGAGTTTATTTTTGATTGAACACCATGCTTCTTCATCTCTTCAACATAAATTTCCCCGTGCCTATCTTCTCCAACTTTTCCGCAGAGGATGACGTTAGCCCCTAGTAATGCAAGCCCTCGTAGTGTATTTGCTGCTGAACCTCCTGGACAAAGTTCGACGGTTAATTGATGCTCTCTGATCTTTTGGAGCAATTCTTTTGCCCTCTGTTCATCAACAAGGTGCATCTCCCCTTTCTTAAGGTTCATGTCCAGAAGCTTCTTGTCATCAATCTCAATTAAGAGGTCCATAATAGCATTTCCTAAAGAAATGACGTCGTTAGTTTTTTTCATATTTAAAACCAATTTTTTTTAATCGTTTTTAATCGTTTTTAATCAAAAAGATCTTTATGTTTAATAGTTTTTAGCATCAATCATGGTCATATTGCTCAGGGCTATCTTCACCTAACAAAATATTCTTCTGATCCTTCCTTTCACGAAACGTTCTAGCCACGTAAACTGGCTTTCCTGTTCTCGTTTCAATCCCCGTGTAGTATGAAGCAGTAGAAGCAGTTCCCGGAGTTGGCGTAAACACTTGAGTAAGTTTAACAAAAAGGTTATGCTGTCTGCAAAATTCCTTGAGCGTCATCATGTCTTTCCGCGTCGTTCCTGGATGTGCAGCAATAAAATAGGGGACTAGTCTCTTATGGGTATCCTGCTCTTTATTGACTTTATCAAACTCTGCCAAAAACAATTCAAAATCTTTTTTTGTCGCTTTATTCATCGAGTGTAACGCTGAATCTGAAATATGCTCCGGAGCGATCTTTAATCGGGACGTAAATTCCATCACCTTCCTAAATAATTGTTTTTGATGGAGAATGATATCGTGCCGTAATGCAGATCGTAGCTCCATATTTGCTCCATATTTTCTCAATACTTTTTCTATTGCCTCTAATAACTCAAGAAGCTTGTTGCTCAGCTTCCTGTTTGTACAGCCTACACATTCTTGATTGCAATACTCTTTTTTGTCATAAACCTTAATATCCTTGTCGATAACTGGAGAGTACATCTTTTTTTCTTGATTATAGATAGAACAGGAAGAACCATACATATTTAACGTTGGAAGAGTTAAATCATTAATCAGTTTTGCTCCGCCTTTACAGAGTGTTTCAATCTCTTTGACGATACTTTCCTTGCTTCTAATAGCTACTTCTTTTCCTTGAACTAACGGAATCGTACAAAAATTACAGCTTCCCCAGCATCCTCGGCCGATAACTACGGAAGTTTCTAGTTTTCCTGTCATATCAAGACAAAATTCTAAATTCTTTGTAAGAGGATGCATCTGTCTCGTGAATGAAAGAGCATACAAAAAGTCCATCTCTTCTGTTGTTAATGGGTGTGCAGGACGAGTATGAAGAACAAATCCTTTTCCTGTTTGTTCTATAAACGCAGCATCAGGAAGAAGATATTGTGTCCGAGTAAGAAGGCTGAATTTTTCTTTATCTTCAACGCATTCTTCAAAAGAAGGCAATCTTCTCACGTCAGCAGGAAGATCTTTTTCCTTCATCCTAAACACAAGACTTTCAATGCTTGCGAGATCTAAACGATCTTTTACTTGTTCCCAAGATAATTGGCTGTGAGCAAGACTTTCTTTCTGAGCAATATTTTTTATCCGCTCTAGTAATGTTAGGATGGCCCTTTCTGCATTGCCATGGATCAGCAGATCTGCCTTAGAATCATGCAATATTCCTCGTCTCAGTTTATTTTCCTTATAATCAAAATGAGTGAATCGTCTGATGGTGGCTTCAACTCCTCCTAAAACGACAATTTTGTGCTTAAATAATTTTTTCAGCGTTTGAGTGTAAGATATCAACGCTCTTTCTGGGACAAGAACTTCTTCTCTCTTTCTAAGCATTGGTGTATAATTTGCTAACATTGAATCCAGCAATCCAGAAGTGACGCAAAAGAAATACTTTGGCTCTCCGCAGGCTTGGAAATCATTCTCTGTTTCAGGTTGCGGAACAATTCCTACTTTGTACCCTTTTGCATCAAGAAGCCGGGCAATCAATGCCGTTCCTGATAAAGGATGATCATAATAAGGGTCTCCGGTAATGAAGACGATATCAAATTCCTTAAATTTAGGATAATATTTTTTTCCTTCATGAAGATTGACGGGAAGAAAGTTATTTACAGTTTTTACTACCATTTTTTTTAAAAGAATCCTTCTGATTTTTAATCCTTTCTGCTTCATTTTCAATATCCTTTCTCCTAAAAAATAGGCAAACCAGAAAGCGATTCAGAAGAAGAATACGAACACGATTGAAATAGGCCTAAAGCAGAACTAAAATATACCTAAATGCTAGACCTGACATTCAAATGACAGTTAAAATAAACTAAAATAAACTTAAAATGACAATAGGGCGTCCACAAATTATTTAAATCAAAATGTATTACTTCCAAAGATGACTATTCTTAATCTAAAAAAATCAGCGTTAGCTATGACACTACTGGTTATTTTTTTGCTGGTTATCCTTCCTTCTTGCTCTTTTATTGAAGCTGAAAAAGAAAAAGTGATTTCAGAAAAAACAGATCTCATTTCTCAAGGAATTTCCAGACAGTTATCTGATCAAAAAAATGATCTTGCAGAAAATGATCTTACTAAGATGGATCTTACTGAAAAGGATGAGAGTAGTACATCTCGTCAAGAGATCTCCGGTAAACAGTCCTGTACTATCTCTAAAACAACCCCTCAGTTTACTCATGAAAACTACTATACTGGACCATTAGCGGATACTCATGTTCATCTTCCTGTCTCGTCTAAGATCGTTAGCACTATAGCTATCCAATCCGGATTTGAAGATATGCCTGCATATGGCCAGAGACTATCTAATGGTGAAGAGCTAAC
>JACOZM010000033.1 GCA_016181345.1 Candidatus Woesearchaeota archaeon | reverse complement strand
AACAGCTGTAATGTTCGCACATCCAGTTAATGTAGTATTTACCAGCATAGAATCGTTATTATACCAGCACGACTGTAAATTAATATCTGAACTTGTATAATTTACCATAAGAAGATTGTTCGTCCAGTTAGTATTGTTTATCGGATACGTAACGTTTAATGCTGGGCTTTTTGAATCCAAATAAAAACTAACTAAACTACTGTTCTTATTCCCTGCACTATCATTCACCCACATCGTTACATTATGCTGGCCTTCACTCCAAGTGACCGTAGTAACGTTTGCGCAGCTGGCTAGTGTCGTATTCACGAGCATCGAATCGTTACTATACCAGCAGGAAGCACGATTAAGGTCGGATTTAGTAGCATTGATGTTCTGGCGATTATTTGTTGAATTGGTATTATTTGTTGGAACGGTTATGTCTATCGAAGGGATGATCGTATCGATGGAAAACCTTCTAGTTGTACTATTCATATTTCCCGAAGTATCATTCGCCCATAGAGTGAGATTATGCTGGCCTTCACTCCACGTAACATCAGCGATGCTTGCACATTCTGCTATAGTAGTATTCACGAGCATAGAATCATTGCTAAACCAACAAGTAGAGAGATAACTATCCGAAGCAGTATAGATTATTTTAAGGGTAGTATTGCTGGAATAACTATTATTTACCGGAGAAGAAATACTTAAGCTAGGCGCTGACTTATCTTCAGAGATTGTCCTATTCGTGCTGAACGCATTATTCCCATCGGTATCATAAGCAAGACAATTCCAAGTATAGTTTCCACGGACTAGATTTAACGTCCAAGCCGTAGTATTGCCTGCTCCAGAAATATTTGTCGTTTGATTTAACAGAAAATTAGTATTTCCGCTGTCAGTCAGATAAAGGCTGATATTGACTAACCCTGAATTATCTAAGGCAGTGCAATTAAACGTTACTGCTTCCGTACTTTGAGATAACTGATACCCGGCTGCAGGAGAATTTAACGTGACTATCGGGATATCTGTGCCTAGTTGATAAAAACTAACCCCGGAGCTGAAATAGATAATCCCGTTAGCTACGACTGGGCTTCCAGAACTGCTTACACTATAATTAGAAATCTGTTGGCTGATGTTTAAGGCGTTTAGCTGATAGAGCTTAGAGCCAGAAGCAAGAAGATAATCTGACGTAACAGTTAATCCTTCAGGAACTGAACCTGTACTATAATTAGCAATCTGATGGCTGACATTAGAAGCGTTCAACTGATAAGTATACCCGTCAGTACTTCCGATGTAAACAAATCCATGGCCAACGGCAGGAGGGATATTAATATTATTGCCAGTCGTGTAATTAGCAACAAAAATAGTAATGTTAGATGCGTTTAACTGGTAGAGCTTATCATCACTTGTTCCAAAGTAAAGGTAGCTGTCTGTAACTGCTAGACCACTAGCAGTAGAAAAACTTCCGCCGGCAGTGTAGTTGGCAATTGATTTAGTGATGTTCGTGGCATTTAGTTGATAGATTCGGGTACCACATCCATAATAAAGAAAATCGTTTTGAATCACCGGAGCAGCTTGACAATTCGATACATAAAAACGAGCAATCACTTGGGTTACATTACTGGCGTTAGCCTGAAAGATTGGCCCGGAAGTTGACCACCAGTCGGTAAAATAAATAAACCCCTTATAAATAATCGGAGAGCTGTAATGTTGAGGGACCGGCTCACTATTAGTTGCAATAACTTGGCTGAGGTTAGATGTATTATACTGATAGATATTTCCAAACTCATCCCCACCATAAACAAATCCATTCCATAATGGCTGAACAGGATATTGGAAAAGAGTATGATCTGCAGTCCGATCCATGAGTATAGTGATATTGGAAGCATTTCGTTTATAAACTCTGTCTCGTAAAGAAATCCCATACATAAATCCATCAGCAATAGTTGGATCTCCCGTAAAATCACCCGTAGCATTGGTGATAACGCGAAGTTGAGAAAGATCACTAGGAATCGGTCCTGGATAAAAACGTGTTCCATTCAAGGTTCTCCCGTCCATCCGCCATTCCGAGATGTTTTGAGAGTCGGAAGATAGACTATCTGCAGAAACGAGAGCAAAATGTAGGGTTAAACTTATTAAAAAGAAAAGTACTAATTTTAAAATGGTATCCAGCTTCATGTACCACCCCAATAATGCAATTTAGCTTTTCCTATTGGCCGAATACGAATCAATTCCGCTCCTTTTAACTCTGCTAGTATAACAGGAACAGTATTTCGAGAAATATCTAATGCCCGAGCTATCTCTATGATCGTAAGACCATCAGTATTCTTTTTCAGTAATTTAATTACCGCCTCTTTTTTATCCATAACTTACCATGATCACATCATTGCGCACTATATAATAGGGCATCAACGCATTGCTTTAAAGCAAAGCATTTACAAGTGCATCAATGCAAAGAAGTATTTAAATATTTCCCTGGAAAGAAGAGAAGAAAAGAAAAAAAGAGAAGAAGTAAAAAATAGAATGAGTTATCAAAAAATATTTACAACTTCAACAACTTCTTAGCTTCTGCAGAGCTTATCTCTTCATACGCCTCATCTGCATGGCAAGTAGGGCATTCCTTCGGCGGATTAACACCGTAATGGATATCACCGCAAACCTTGCATCGCCAATATTTTTTTTGTGCCATAATCTTCCTCCATTAAATAGTTAATATATATGCCTATATCGCCCTATTATCACATTCTCAAAACGGCCAGCCAAAGAGATAAAAGGCCAAAACCGTATGTAAAAATACCGAGATAAAAAAACCATACCAATAATAACAATGATAAGAATAAAACCGCTGAAATAAAGGGTACTTAAATAACTTATTCGTGAGCTTATGAGTTCCCATACATCGGCAGGATAAAGCCACTAAAATAAGGAAAAGTAAGTTTGTCAATCCTAATAAAAATATTATTTGAATCATAGCTGCCATATTCATCAACCCTCAATCCTGAATAATCATTTATTTATTACTCTCTTTGCTTATTTTTTTTTTACTTTCTTTAGCTTAATTTGCTCCATAATTATACTTCCATTCCGTTACTGGTGTTTTTCTTGACCATTTAGCCATCGTCATCAGGTTTTCTGCTAACAGTTTAATTTCCGTAGCATAACACTCGCTGATAACTATTTTTTTATCTTGATACGTTGAATTGCAGATTGACGACATTGCATAAACACTGCTAAAGGGAGGAAACATCATCCCAAAATAATTTAAGGTCAAAAAGAGGCTAGAAATTGTCATCGAAGCTCCTGCTTCATGCCCGGTAACGATAATCCCCCCCACCTTTCCTAAAAATCTTCTCAACAATCCGCTTCCTGGAACATTATCATCTGCCGTCAATTCAATAAATTTCATCTGCTTGATATTTAATTCCTTATTCTTAGGATTTTTAGGATCAGCAGGCATAAGACTACCATCTAAACTTATACAGCGGTCTAAAAAAGTTGCCATTAAGGTAGAAACTTTAAAATTATTGACGGGAGTAGCAAAAATAAGAATATCAGCAGCCAAGATTTTATCATAAAGGATATTTGTCATGTCATCACCGCTTTTTCCTTTCGGATAACAAGAGCAATAAAAATGACATTGAGTATTTGCCGTTGAATAACAAGCTTTGCAATACTTAATATCATAATCACGTAACGAAAGAAGTTCAGTTTCTCCACCTAATTTTTGACAATGAGCTAGGCATTGGGATAACAATTCTTCAGAACTCGATTTTTCCTGAGCCATATCATTCTCGTCTCGAGCCGATCCTGAAATTCCAAGAACTTTTACTTTTCCTTTTTTCAGTTTGGTCATTTTCTTAGCTTCAGCCAAAGCCTGAGACTGAACTAGATAGAAAGAATCTAATGTTTTTTTATCAATATCCAAGAGTTTCATCAGCT
>JACOZM010000032.1 GCA_016181345.1 Candidatus Woesearchaeota archaeon | reverse complement strand
TAGTTTCCAGGTAAATTGCTGATGAAGAAGTTTTTTCCAAAGTAATGAGTTAGAGAGTGAAAAAAGAAAAATAGTCATGATGACAAGAAAGATAGTTCCTCCTACAAAACCATACAAAAACGTACGCATCTCTAGGACAAATGCTTGAGCTTCCGCAGGAGTCATCTCTGATAGTTTTTGCTGAATATAATCGGGATGAGTAATAGAATTTAGCCCATAAACTGAATCTTGGACATAGTTTGTAAATAGTAAGAAGGAAATAAGAAGAATACCAAATAAAAGTGCATCTATGATTATACTCATGAGGTGGTTCTTGTTTGGATCAAATGATTGAAAATATTGATGAAGGTACTTGTTCATAATTAGCGGTAGATAAATATGATATATAAATGTTTTTAGTTTAATGGCACTATTCCAACTTTTTAATCATTCCTTTGATAACATCAAACCCTTTCTGCCAAAAGGCTTCAGAACAGATATCGATACCGACTGCTTTTGTAATGTCAACTGGACTAGCTGAACCACCTTTAGCCAACATCTCAATAATTTTCGGCACGAAATGGTGGCCTTTCTCTTTATACATCTCGTATAACGCTAAAGTCAATAGGTTGCCAAAAGCATAAGCATAGCAATAAAATGGAGAACTGAAAATATGAGGGATATAGCACCATTCATAAGCAAAGATAGGGTCAATTTCTACTTTTGGTCCTAATTGGTTTTTTAACATCTCTAAGTAAACTGCACTCATCTCATCGATAGTTTTCCCTTCTTTCATCATCTCATGTGCTTTCTTTTCAAAAGCAACAAATCCGGCTTGGCGGATAATTGTAGCGTAGATATCATCAATCTTATAATACAGCAATTCCTTCGCTTTTTGAGGATATTTTTCGGCAACTTTCTCTGACAAAATCATCTCTGAAAATACCGAAGCAGTTTCAGCAAGGGGAAGTGAAGAGTGAAATGTATATTCAGTATTTTCTCGTGATAATATATGATGTATCCCATGCCCTAATTCATGGGCAATAGTAGAAACATCGCGTAATGTGCCTGTGTAACTCCACAAAACATAAGGAGGAAGCTTAGCATGAACACTCATACAAAACGCGCCGCTTTGCTTATTCTTCTTAACTTCACTATGAACATGATTTTGGTTAATGATCTCTAAAGCGCCTTCTTTAAATTTTGGCGAGAATTTTTCAAACACTTCTAACACTAAATTTAATGCTTCATTATAATCAATCTTCTCTTCCTTTTTTTTCTTGATGGGAGAATACAAATCAAACCGCGTCATTTTTTTCAAGCCGAGGTTCTTTTGTTTTAGTTCAAAGAAATGGTGAAAGAGATGTTGATTTTTTTCACAGACTTTTAAAAGTACTTCTACTGCCTCGCCAGGAATGTCATTAGCAATATTTCTTACATTGATCGGGCTTTTATACCCTCGGAGATGAATACTTTCTTCGCGCCAGTCATTAATAATATTCTTATAAATCTCACCGATAACATCCTTATGTGACTTATACTTCTCCAAAAGAAGTAGATATGCTTTTTTTCTTACTTCAGGATTGGGGTCTCGGACTATAACGATAACTTCCTCTTGTGTAAGTGTTTTTCCCCGGTATTTATATTCAAATTGTCCGGTTAGAAGGCGATAAACATTATTTAACGCAGAAACACCAGTAAGATCCTTAATATTAATGATCTGTTCTTCCTTTTCATTAAGAGCATAAGGTTTTACCGCTCTTAGCTGTTCAAAATGATAGGAGTATTCTTTAGAATGCTTAATGAGCTCTTTAGCTTTATGCTCTGGAAGATCTTTAAACCATAATCCAAAAAAGAGAAGCTGGTTATTAATCTTCGTCAATTCATTTTCCACTTTGGAAAGGTTGGCTGTTGCCAGTTGATCGGAAGAATCTTCGGCAAACTTTAAGGAAATATAAGCACTTAATTTGTTTATATCTATCTTCATAGATTCAATTTCCTTAACCCATTGCATGAATAATGATGGGGAAATTTTATCGGTTAATTCTTTCCGCCGTTTAACTAGCTTGGAGACTGTTTCCTGGATTTCTTTCAAAGCTAAATCTAAGTCTTTCGGTTTAATTTCATTTAAATTCCAAGGGCCAGTTTTGTACATATCTTCACCAATTTATTGGATAGTTATTATTGTATTAATTGTGATTGTATTAATAGTTATGTTGATCCTTATGATAGGGTTTTATTTAAAAATGAGTTTACTCTTGGTTAAGAAGGCTTTTTCTATCGTTTATAAATGTTTCAGTTTATGGGGGTATGACTGCTTAAACGATGGTAAGATAGGATAGGGGATTTATTTTGGGCATCTATTTTAGATAACTTTTTTAAAGATAATGGAGAAATAGAAGTTAATTATGGATACTAGATCAAAAGAAATGAGAGGGAGAAGAAGAGTAGTAGAACTACATTCAGAAGAGATGAGAAGAAGCGAAGGTCTTAGATCAGAAACTAGTCTAGATGGGAGATTAGAAGAGGAGGAATTCTTTGAAGAGTCTGAAGGATTAAGAGAATCAGGAAGATTCAGAGAAACAAGAGAGTATAAAACATTATCACTACGACCATTAGGGAGAAATGCAACTGTCCCCTATCATTTTTTCTATCGAGGAACAACTCCCAGAGAAGTTAAGACTCTTTTAGGTATAGGCGCAGGAATGGTTGTTTATTCCATACTTCCACAGCAAGTTAGAAATGTTGCTGATCATGTAGTCATGCCAATTGTAGCTGGAGGTTCAGCTGTTCTTTTAACCTATTTATCTATTATGAGATTAGATAGACTATATGAGGGACTATATAATAGGCTATTTGATAAACACAAAGATAGCAAAGACAGGTAGATTTTTATAACGGAAAATTATCCCTCATAGATGATCAGAAATATAACAACGAACACTATCATCTCAGAGGAAGAAAGGTATTGCAAGACTATTTTTTCTCAAGCTAGAGGATTAATGTTCAGGAATAAGCAAAATCTAGTGATGGAATTCCCTGAAGAACGGAAGATTTCATTGCATATGTTCTTTGTCTTTTATCCGATAGATGTATTCGTTTTAGATAAGAATAAGAAAGTTGTAGAGAGGAAGAGAAATTTTTGGCCTTTTACTGTTTGGAATTCAGTTAAGAAAGGAAAATATGTTATAGAGCTGGGCATAATAAATAAAAAATTGAAGATAAACGTGGGAGATAAAATTTTATTTTAACATTTTCTATTTTTGTTAATCATAATGTTATTGGATTGCATTGAGATAAAAATAAGACTAAGGTAAATCTAAGTAAAAAAATCTAAACTAAAAACTATTAGGGGCACGCCCAGCGGTCGATCCAAACCAGCTTCCTTGGCTTAATCCTGAAAGCTTCTCGAGCCTGCAACCCCCTGAACATGGTGCATACAAGTTATGGCTGCTGCCTTCCGGCCCTGACCAGATTCCCAGCACGACCATCCCAAAGGACAGACCGTCAGCAAAGGCATCCAGGACCAAAAAAACCAATCTGGTCCTTCTTCGGGCTTCGACTCCGTGTAAAGCCCGTTCACGGTGACAGCGCAGGGCTAGCGCGCCAGTCTAGCTTACCCTAAGTTTTTTATCTATTTATAGATAATTTTATTTAAATGTTTGTAAAAATTAATCCTTCCTTGGAGAATTTAGAGATATCCTATTCAAAATCACCACATTGATCCTACTCTTAACTGCTAATTCTAATCGAACTTTAGTCCAGCTCTATTTAACAAAAAAAGCTGGATGCTTTATTTTATGCTTTTTTTTTTTTTTTTTTAGATTTGCATTAGATACAAAGTATAAGGATTTTCCATGGACGTGCTCTGATATCCCTTGACCTAAATTGGCTACCATTGTTTCTGAACCTGGATTATTTCTTACCTGAGTTATAATATCAACATCAAGTTGACCTATTTTAACTCCGCTATTTCTCAAATTAGTTATTTTTTTCACCATAGGACACGTAAAGAAAAACACTATAAAAATGTTACGGGGTATAATTTTTTAATATTAGAACTTTTTAGTCATTTATATTCTATCTATTAAAATATTGTCATTAATTTAATTAAATAACCATAAGTGTTATAAATTAGAGTTATTTTAGAATAAAAAAATATTTTTATTTAGGTTAGAAGTTTTCAGTAGATATAACTAATAAAAATCCCAACCGCAGCAGAGCTGCGGGGTATTTTTAATCTTAACTGGGAACAGAATTATATCGTTGCAGAACAACGGGGTATCAGACCCAGTTAAGAAATGAAAAACATAGGCCGTCTTCCAGGAATAAACCATGAAACTAGATGCTAAACAGACTCAACTATTGTATCTTCTAGATTATAATGCGAGGATCAGTCTTTCAGAATTAAATAAAAAGCTTCATCTTTCAAAACAAAAT
This sequence comes from Candidatus Woesearchaeota archaeon, assembly GCA_016181345.1. Taxonomy (GTDB): domain Archaea; phylum Nanobdellota; class Nanobdellia; order Woesearchaeales; family GW2011-AR9; genus JACOZM01. Next base: position 3,259 of record JACOZM010000032.1, on the reverse strand, counting down.
ATTCATTATAAACTAAAAAAGCTTCAGGAATCAGGTGTTATCGAAAAATATGTTGCTGTCATTGATATCCATAAATTAGGATATTTTACTTTTCGAGCGTATATCCGCTTAGGTAGAGTTACTTCAAAAGACGTTAAAGAAATAGTTGAGCACTTAAATAAAGATCATTCTATCCTTTGGTTAGTCAGCATAACAGGTATATGGGATTTTGAAATTGTATTTGTAGCCAAGGATTATATTGAATTTGATATGCTGTTCAGATCTGTCAAGGAATACTTGGGAGAGAAATTAATAAAATATAATTTGTCTATGTCTATTGTCAATCTTCACTACCCGAAGGATTATCTCTTAAATAAGAAAAGAGAGCTTAAAACTATAGCATATTATGGTTATGGACCAGAAATAAGAAAGATCGATAATGTCGATATTAAACTATTAATAGAATTATCAGAAAATTGCCGAAGAAGTAACCAAGAAATTGGGCAAAAACTAGGAGTCAATTACCATACGGTAAAATCCAGGATAAGCCGGCTTGAGAGAGAGGGAATCATTCAGGCATATAGGACAAAACTTCACATTCAAAGGTTAGGATATAAACATGTGAAAGCAGCTTTATATCTTTATCCTCATTCCCAAGAGATAGAAATAGAAATAATGACTTTTATTTCTTCTTTTTCTAATGTAACCTATGTAGTAAAAATTCTTGGCGAATGGGAAATTGAAATTGAAGCTGAAGTTAAAAATGAAGATCAGTTCTATGAAATCTTATTAGAAATACGGAATAAGTATCCTACAGCTATCAATGATTATTATATCTTTGAAGTAACAAGAGAAATAAAATTAAATTATTTTCCAATTGGAAAACGTTTACTTACAAAGTGATCGAAATCCTTTCAATTCAAACACAACAGATGTTCCTTAAAAAAGTTCATTGTCTTAGGGTATTTATTGATGTTCTCGATAGTCTTTTTGTAGCGCTTACGAAGAAGAGTTGCTTCTTCTTTAGTTAATCCGGAACTTACATTATAAGTTATTTTTTTATCCAATACTGTTCTTTCTACTTCAGTAATCTGAATGATACTATATTCTTCTGGATTTTTAAGTATCGGAGCTCCTTGCTGTAATCCAAAAATAGATGTTGAAATAAGATCTATGCACTCCTGGTTATCTTTCAGAAGACCAATTGTTTCCAGAAATTCTTCTTTTGTTTCTGTTGGAAAGCCAAACATGATATAAGTTACATTTTTAATTCCAGCTTGATGTGAATCCTTCAACACTTGGATAACCTCTTCTTTCTTTGTCCCTTTTTTCATCAGGTTTAAGACTCTCTGCGATCCTGATTCTACACCCCAGATAACAGCAACTAGTCCGGATTCATACAATGTTTTAAGAAGAGAATATGTAAAGTCTTTCGTTGGCCTTAATTGGCAAGCCCATTTGATGTTTAATGGTTTTAATACTTTGGCTAATGCTAATAACCGTTGAGATGGAATCATATCATCAATCAGAAAAAAATGTTTTTGCTGAGACTTCACAATTGTCTGATAGATAGGCTCTAGGGAATATTCCATATAGGGAACGTTAGCATAATGAGTGCAGAACGTACATTGTTTGTAATAGCATGTCGTTGACGTTTTTAGAGGTATGACGGGGTGAGGAGTAAAGTAAGCATTTAGGTTATAGATAGAAAAATCTAATGGAAAGGAAAAATTTAACGAAGAGTGATCAATAGTCTTTCCTTCGATAAATTGAAGAAATTCAACCTCATTTTTAAGAAATTTGTCGGCTAGTGGAATTAATTTTTCATTTACTGCTGGACCGCCAATGATGGTTGTAACATTGATCTTTCTTTCTTCTTTTAGTCTGTTAATTTCTTCTAAAAATGAATAGGCATAAAAAGCTTGGCTGGAATAGACTACGCTAAAAGCAAGAAGATCTGGTTTTTGTTCTGTAATCTGTCTTAATAATTCCGAAAAAAAATCTGGTTTTTCTCCATGAAGAACTTTTTTATTATTTTCAGAATAGGTCTTTTCTGTGATCTGCTGATATTCCTTTGTTGTGAACTCATAATTATCCCATTCCTTGGTTTGGTAATATTTTTGGTAAGCTGGAAATTTTAATTGGTGAAATTGGAGATTGAGGTCTAAGACCTTAATGCTATGTTTAGAATTTGCTGTTAAAAACGAATATAATGAGGTTAATGAATAGGGAGGAGAAGCGGGAGTACAAAATGGTAAATAAACTAAAAGGATTTTTTTCATTTTTTCTTAATTTTTCATCTCCTATTTTTAATCTATGAGTTTAATCTAATAGTCATTTTTAGATCTATTTCTTAAAACTATCCCTCCTTTTGGTGAAAAAATAAGAGTATATAACTCCATTTTTCTCACCTAAGCTTTAGACTAAAGATATCCAAAGGTTTTTATATATACTAAAATTCGCAAGATATCAACACTTAGTTGCTAATTTTATATATCTAAAATGCCATTATTTGTTCGGGATCCATGGCATTTTAGTATATTCTACAAAATAGGCAACAAAGTTAGATAGAAAAATGATTCCAGTGTATAACGTTTGAGTACCGAGTTAAGAATATTAAGTTCATAGTTATCAACGTAGCTTAGAAAATAAATGGTAGAATTAATCATCACTGAGAAGCCAAGTTCGGCAAAGAAAATTGCTGAAGCTTTAGCTGATAAAAAAGCAGTACAAAGCAGATCAAAGCAGTCATCATACTACGAATTAACCCATAATAATAAAGAAATTATTGTAACGTCTGCAGTAGGACATCTTTATGGACTAGTTGAAGAGAAAAAAAAAGGATGGACGTATCCTGTTTTTGAAATTAAATGGGAATCATCAGACAAGGATTCTAAAGATTTAAAATACATAAAAGATTACATTGATACGATTTCTACATTAGCAAAAAAATGTGATGAATTTACGATTGCAACAGATTACGATGTTGAAGGAGAAGTGATCGGACTAAACGTTGTCCGCTTTACCTGTAAAAAGAAAGATGCCAATCGAATGAAGTTTTCTACCTTAACAACAGAAGACCTCATTGAAGCTTATGATCATAAAATGCACCATCTAGACTGGGGACAAGCTTATGCTGGAGAAACACGGCATAAATTAGACTGGTTTTATGGGATAAATCTTTCAAGAGCTTTAACTGCTTCGGTAAAAGCCGCGGGAAGTTTTAAAGTAAGGTCCGCAGGAAGAGGTCAAGGTCCAGCGTTAAAATTACTTGTTGATC
>JACOZM010000031.1 GCA_016181345.1 Candidatus Woesearchaeota archaeon | reverse complement strand
AGCCGCCGATCAGTTAAAAAGAAGTTCGAGCCGACAGTTTTTACGAAGAATGCCAATTCTTCGTTTGTATTTTTTGCCCGCGCGATTTTTCCGCATTGCGATGCGACGTTTATGAATTCCCGGAAAGGTTCGAGCCGACTCGAACCGTTGTCTTTTATTTTTTCAATTTCCTCTAATATTTTTAACTTTTCTTCGAAAAGTTCGTTTTTCTTTTTCTTGTAAATCTCGGAGTCAATAACTTGGTCAAGGAAACTATCCAAGAGGAATTAGTAAAGCGATATAATCTATTACTGGAGAAAGAGCCAGAAGCGTATGATTTAGAATATCCTGAGTTTATGGATTCCATTAAAACGGCATTATTCTTTGAAGCGTGGATAAACGAGTGTGATGAAGATTATCTTTTAGAAAATTATGATATCCGTCCAGGAGAAATAAAAGCTAAGCTTGAAACTGCTGATTGGCTCCTTTATGCTTCTGCAGAATTAGCTAAAATATGTAACCATAGGGCTTTGAATCAAGAGATAAATAAAGTAAGGATTAGGATAAAACACGGGATTAAAGAAGAATTGTTGCCTCTGATAAAATTAAAAGGAGTAGGAAGGATACGGGCCAGAAAATTATTCCAGCAGGGAATTAAAGATTTGAAAGATATTAAGACTATCGACCTAACATCACTCTCCCAGATCCTTGGGAAAACTATTGCTCTTGACATCAAAAAACAAGTTGGCGAAGAGATCAAAGAGATTCCAAAAGGAACCAGAATAGGACAACTGAGCATTGAAAAGTTTTAGATGAATGATAATGATAATATTTCCAAACGGAGACCCATAAAATAAATAACAGTTTAAGATTTCCTAATAGAAATCATACAAAATCGAAACAATTGTGAGATTTCCTAACGGAAATCAATAAAATAAATAATATTTTAAGATTTCCTAACGGAAATCAATAAAATAAATAATATTTTAAGATTTCCTAACGGAAATCTTTATAAATCAACCCCATTTTAAGCTTAAAATAATCAGCAAATAATCAGTAGCAGAAAGGAATGGAATACCCATTTAATAAACATTTAATAATCGTCAATAATAATTATCGTATCTGAGATAAAAAGTGATAAACCATGGCAAAATTAAGAAAATTCTCCGCTTATCAACGGCTTGAACGCCCTTATACTAGAATAAGTAAATTCTCTAATGAAAATTATGTCCGAGGAGGATACCCTAGCATCAAGATTAACAAGTTTGAGATGGGAAATCCAAACGGAAAATACGACACGACATTAAAATTAAATGTTACTCGTGATATGAATATTAGGCATAACGCCCTAGAATCAGTTAGAATGAGCGCCAACAGAGTCTTAGAGAAAGCTTTAGGTAATAACTATCATTTTAAAATTAAAATTTTTCCACATCATGTTTTGAGAGAAAATCCTTTAGCTGCTGGAGCAGGAGCAGACCGGATGAGCACAGGTATGAAGTTAGCTTACGGTAAAACTATTGGCGCAGCTGCTCGTGTAAGAAATGGGCAATCAATTGTAGAAGTAAGAGTAAGTAAGGCTAATGCAAAATTAGGTAAAGAAGCATTACAACGAGCAGCAAGAAAATTACCTTGCAGCTGTAAAATTACTTCTTAAGTAAAAATACTTCTTAATTCATTTAAAAACAGATTTATTTAAAGACAGTCAACATTCTTCATAATTTCCTTATTAATTATTAGTTTTGAATTAGTTCTTTATTATTTTTAAAATTTTAAATTCTAAACGACTCATATTTTAATAACAAAAATCAGTTCATTCGGGAGCTATCCACGGACTTCGTCCGTGGTTTTACGCCCCCTCATCTTTGAACTTATTTTTGAATTAGAAATAGTGGCAATTAATTAACGCACTTCGTGCGTGGTCTTAGACCAACACTATTTCTAATAATCAAACTTCAACAGTCCCTACCTAAAGACCTACATCCTAGAATTTTTCTTTTTAGCTTCAATCAATCTTTTCAGCTCATTCATCCTACGTTCTAATCTTTCTTGTTCTAATCTTTTCAGATTTAATCTCTCTGGTTCTAATCTCTCGTGTTCAGATCTTCTCAACCCTAATCTCTCTTGTTCTAGCTTTTCTTGTTCAGATCTTTTCAGCTCTAATCTTTCTCGTTCTAATAATAAATTTTCTTCTTGACGAGGATGTAGTTCCAATATTCTAGCTTGACGATCAACAATTCTCTGCCTTGCCCCTAATTCTGCTTGTTTAAATTTATCAGCTTTTTCCTGCTCTAAGATCATTTGCTTTTTCCTGATTGTCTCACGTAATAATCCTGCTTTTTCTTCAAGAGTTTGCTTGGATTCTAATTCTACCACTTTCTGATCCTTAGCCATTTGAAGCTTGCTCTTCAAGATTGCTAAACGATTTTGTAAATAGATGTCTCTTCCTGTTTGATTCAATGGAACAAGCGGATAATATTTCTTCTTGCCTCTCTTCATCATTCCGACGATCAGGCTAATAACAACCGCAAGGAAAAGTAATACTAGTAAGGCAATCAAAGGCGTGCTTAAATCTCCTGTTGAAGTAAATAGTCCATCAAAGAACGCCATCCCGGCAAAAGCTTTCCCGCGATCTTCAGGTTTAACAAATTCTTCAGAAGTAGCCGAATCTTCTTCTATTAAAAGATCTCTGCTTCCATCCTCATCCTGATCGATATATCCATCTTCTTTTCCACTTTCTTTTTCATCTACTTTTTGATCTTCTTGTATTTCCTCTTCAACAGTTGCTTTAACACATTCACCATCTACTACATGATATCCAGAAGCGCAAGACCCTCCTCCAGAACCTGAACCGCTGGAACTACTGCCTTCACTATCAGAAGCAGTTCCCGGAGTTTCACGAGCAGAGTAATTACTAAAGGAGCTAACATTAGCATAAATGATATCAGTTACAGAATCATAAGAGATATTACAGCTAGGGGTGCTGCATACATCCCCATCTTTTAATAATTGGGGTGTCGTAAATGCTAAATTTCTTAATTCGATTCTTGCCGGTCCGTCTAAATTCAAAGCTTGAGCATCATCGGTTAAGCCTACTTTATTGGATTCGATGAAAATGGTGTTGCCTATAGCTAATGAGATATTGGCGGTCAGATTTGCAAGAGTCCAGTTGATCTGCCCGAAAGAGTTCTTGTAGAGGAGAGTGTTAGTTGTTGAGCTGTTAGCATCAATAATCGATTGGGTAGCAGAGTCTCCTAAAATGGTATTATTTAACAACACATTTGAAGAGCTTGTTCCTTCTATTCTAACACCATCATTGCCTGATGCACTGCCATCAGGAGTGATGAGATTTGATTCTAGGATATTTTCAGAAGCAGAAGAGATAGATATCCCATAATTGAAGCTAGTCCCGTTGGTAGATATTGTATTTCCGGTTATATTCGTAAAGAACACTGAATCATTAATAACGATACCATAATTGTTTCCCCCAGTGCCATTGGTATAGATCGAGTTGTTGATAATCCTGCTCGAGTTGGTTTCTAAACTCAAGAAGATACCATAATTGCTGCTGCTGCCATACGTATGGATGGTATTATTCATGATGAAAGTATTTGAAGAAGAATTATGTACATATATCCCATAATCAAACCCAGTCCCATTAGTATAGATCAAATTATTGGTAACATTTGTGAAATAAGCATGGTCGCTGATGAATATCCCATAATTGTTTCCGCCACTGCCATTGGTATAGATCCTGTTGTTGATGATGCTGGTGTAGTTGTAATTCGTATGGATAAAAATACCATGATTTGAATTATTTCCCTCAGTATAGATGGTATTGTTGACTATTGTACTTCCAACAACACTACCAAACGTAGGTATCCCATCTTTCATATAGATCCCATAATTATTGCTGCCTATTCCCGCCGATATGAATACGCAGTTCTTG
>JACOZM010000092.1 GCA_016181345.1 Candidatus Woesearchaeota archaeon | reverse complement strand
TCGCAGTGGAAAATGGGAGCAGGGCCTGGCGAATGGATAGCTTGGATAGTGATTATGATGTTAGATTTGTTTTTGTCAGGCTATTGAAGGATTATATTCAGATTAGAAAACTTTCTGAAGTGATCACTAAATCTTTTAATAAAGATGGAAATCCCTGTTCTCCAAAAGGGGCGGTAATTGATATTGCTGGGTTTGATATCTTCAAATATGTTAAATTACTTTCTGCATCTAATCCTACAGCTATTGAATGGTTGATGAGCGATATTGTTTATTTTGGAGAGCAAAATAACTCTTTTAAAAAATGGATTATTAAGCATGTTGATTCCATGGCTTTGTACCACCATTACAAGTCAATGTGCAGGTATAATTATTTTCAATATATCAAATCTGGAAAAAATATTACTTATAAGAAATACCTCTACGCTTATCGGGGACTAATCAATGCTAAATGGGTTGTTCATAAGAAATCAATTCCGCCAATTATATTTGCTGAAGCTATAAAAGAGATGAACAAGATTCTTCCTAATTCAATACTCAATAGATTATATGAGATTATTGATTTGAAATCAGATGGAAAAGAAACAGATATTATCAAGAACATTACAGAGATGGATAGTTATGTAGAAGAATTTCTAAAGGATGATTCTGAAGCGCCTTTGGGAAATAAAAAGGCGCATACTCCTGATCTGGATCATGAATTAAGAAAAATTGTCTTGGGAGTTTAGATTTACGCTTCTTTTTCCCCTCTTCAAATGACCGATATATATATAAAGAGAAAAGAATTACTTTTATCATAAAAATCTGTCACGTAAATAAGCAGATTTTTAGGATGCCAAAAAAGTCCTACTTTTTTGTGCATTTGAAAAATAGGTGTGATTGATGCAGAGAAATTATTTTTTAATAACTGTAGTTGTATTACTAGTTCTAGTTGTTAGTGGATGTGAGCAGGCTTTAGTGGGCGAGGCTTATGTTACTGGGCAGCCTCATGCGGGATTTAGTTATTCTATTGGTCGAACGGGGTGGGGGTATGTTATGTATAATGATCCAAGCTCTTTATCTTATGATTTGGAGGGTACTATATCTTCATATGATTGGTATACTGATGCTAGCACTGGTAGAAGGACAACTCCAGCCGTACATACTTCGTATGTTACCGCAGGTATTCATACAATCTCTTTAGTAGTAACGGATAATTCTGGGTTGAAGGATGTTTGTTCAGTAACTATTGATTTTAAAGATGATAAGGTGGGGACTACCGGAACATGTATCTCTTCTGGTGCTAGTGGTTCTGCACCTAGTTATCCAGATTTTACTATTACTCCGGTGGCTTCATGCCCTCCAAGTCAATATGGGGAACAATTTACAGCTATAGCTACAGATCCGGATGGGGATCCTTTAACTTATACTTGGACGTTTGGCGATGGGCAGACTCAAGTTGCAACGAATTATCAGATAAATCATTGTTATGCTGCGGTAGGCGAGTTTATTGTTCGCTTATATGTTTCAGACGGAGTTTTTCCTCCAGTTACTCGTGGAAGAACTATTACTGTTGCAGCTTGTGTTGATCCTATTGATACTGATGGGGATGGAGTAGGTGATGCTTGTGATACATGTGTGGGTGATAATAGGTTAGACTATGATAGTGATTATACTCCTGATGCTTGTGATACTGATGATGATAATGATGGGAAGGTTGATGATGGGGATAGTTGTTCTTTAGGACTTTTAAGTTGGACTTCTTCTTTAACAACTGATTATGATAGTGATGGTTGTAAGGATGATAATGCTGAAGATGGTGATGATGATAATGATGGGGTTTTAGATGCCTTTCCTGACGCTTGTTCTTTAGGTGAATTATTTTCTTCAAATTCTGGAACTGATCATGATTCAGATGGTTGTCGAGATGGTGGAGAAGATGCTGATGATGATAATGATGGAGTGAATGATTTTTTAAGTGGTACTACTCCATTGGATATGTGTCAAACAGCTGATTTTAGTTTAAGTTCTGATTATGATGGTGATGGTTGTGATGATGCTGATGAAGATACTGATGATGATAATGATGGAGTTGATGATAGTAATGATGATTGTGCGGCAGGAGTTTTAGAATGGATTTCTGATTCTAGTACTGACCACGATAGTGATGGTTGCAAGGATGATAATGCAGAAGATACTGACGATGATAATGATGGTAAGGCTGATAGTGCTGATGCTTGTGCAGTGGGGGAATTATTTTCTTCTGATTCTGGAACTGATCATGATGGGGATGGGTGTAAAGATGGATCTGCAGAGGATTTAGATAAGGATAATGATGGAAAAGCTGATGATAGTGATGATTGCGCAGTTGGAGTTTTAGGTTGGACTTCTGATTCTAGTACTGATTATGATGGTGATGGATGTAAAGATGCTGATGAAGATTTGAATGATGATAATGATGATTATTTAGACACTGCAGATAATTGTGATTTTACACCTAATAATGATCAAGCTGATTTAGATGAAGATGGAGAAGGAGATGCTTGTGATGGAAATACAGATGGGGATTTAATGGTTAATTCTGCTGATAATTGTCCTTTAGTTCCTAATAATGGTCAGGAAGATCATGATGGTGTAGGTGGTGGAGATGCTTGCGATACTGATGATGGCTGATCGTTGTTCTGCTGGGGTTTTAGACTGGACTTCTGATTCTAGTACTGATTATGATGGTGATGGATGTAAAGACGATGATGCTGAAGATGGTGATGATGATAATGATGGAGTTGATGATAGTAATGATGATTGTGCGGTAGGAGTTTTAGAATGGATTTCTGATTCTAGTACTGACCACGATAGTGATGGTTGCAAGGATGATAATGCTGAAGATACTGATGATGATAATGATGGCGTGAATGATGTTGATAGCACTGGGGCTGTTTTAGATTTTTGTTCTACTGGGGTTATTAATTGGGATGCATCATCTGGAGTAGATCATGATAGTGATGGTTGTTTAGATGGTGATATCATTAGCAGCGGTTCTATTTCAGTTTCTTCTGCCAATGGCTGATCGTTGTTCTGCTGGGGTTTTAGACTGGACTTCTGATTCTAGTACTGATTATGATGGTGATGGATGTAAAGACGATGATGCTGAAGATGGTGATAAGGATAATGATGGCGTAGCTGATGATAGTGATGATTGCGCAGTTGGAACTATTAATTGGGATGAAACTAGTGGCTATGATCATGATGAAGACGGCTGTGAAGGGAATGAAGATAGCGACGATGATAATGATGGAGTAGCTGATAGTGATGATGATTGTTCAGAAGGAAATGCTGATTGGACTTCTTCTTCTTCAACAACCGATTATGATGGAGATGGTTGTAAAGATGATGATGAAGATCCTAATGATGATAATGATGTGTCTTCCGATGATTTAGATTGTGATGATAATAATGCTATGATATATCCCGGAGCATTAGAAATATGTGATGGTGTTGATAATAATTGTGAACTAGGAATTGATGAAAATTTATTTAATTGTAATGATGATGGTGATACTTTCCTTAATTCTGCGGATAATTGTCCATTGGTAACGAATGAAGATCAAGATGATACTGACGAGGATAATGCAGGGAATGCTTGTGATACGTGTTCAAATGATGCTAGTAATGATATTGATGAGGATGGTATTTGCGGTGATGGGGATAGTTGTTCAGAAGATTCAAGCAATGATGCTGATGATGATGGGATATGTGGAGTTGGTCTAGGAACCATTGGTAAAATGACGGGTCCGGACAATTGCCCAAATAAAGCTAATACTGATAATACTGATACTGATGGGGATGGATTTGGAGACGTTTGTGATAATTGTATCGCAGTAGGAAATGCAGGACAAGGAGATGTAGATAAGGATGGTAAAGGCGATGCCTGTGATACTGATGGGGATAATGACGGTAGATTAAATGTTAATGATAATTGCGATTTAATTAAGAATAGGGATCAGAAAGATTCTGATGGTGATGGGAAAGGAGATGTATGTGATGAGGATATAGATAGTGATTTAGTAGTTAGTGGGTTTTATCCGGTTATATGCAGCGGAGGGGTACATACTAATTGCAACGATAATTGTGTTTATACAGCTAATAGAGATCAAGCAGACCATGATACTGATTCTTCAGGAGATCTTTGCGATACTGATGATGATAACGATGGTATTTCTGACCTATTTGATACTTGCACTTCAGGAGTTACGGGATGGATATCGACCTATTCTTTAGATCATGATAGTGATGGTTGTTTAGATAGTGATGCAGAAGATGGTGATGATGATAATGATGGGGTTCTAGATAGTAGCGATCTAACTTGTCCATTAAGTACCTCTCGTTATGTTCCGGATACTGATCATGATGGATGTTTTGATGACGAAGATAATGATAAGGATGCTGATGGTGTTGTCAATACAAATGATGCTTGTCCATCAGGTCTAAGTAGTGGATTAGATACAGATACTGATGGATGTAAAGATAGTGAAGATAATGATGATGATAATGATGGTAAGGTAGATTGTGGACTTGATGGTATTTGTGGGGATGAATCGTCAACACCCGAGAATGAATCTTTAGATGATGATCCTTGCCCATTAAATATTGATTGTGATAATGATAGTATTTTAGATCTTCGAGATAATTGTCCTCTGGTTAAAAACGGAATGTATAACGATGATTTGACTAGTAGTGCTTTAATGAATGTAGCTGCGTGTGATGTTGATGGTGGTGGACTTTCTGGCGCTGAAATATCTACCTGTAACCAAACTGATTCTGACTTAGATGGAGTAGGAGATGCGTGCGATAATTGTCCGACGATTAATAATCCTACTCAAGAAGCGGTAGAAGGATGCGGAATGTGCAGAGATGGCGGGATAAGTACTCCGAACTTAAATATGGAACTGCAGAAGTATTTCCCTTTAACCTGTACTCCAGCTGCGGGAGAAGTTATGAGGAGTAGTTGTGTTTGTGATACATCAGATGATGATGATTGTTTAGATAATGGTGCTTTACCGAGTGTTTCGAGCGTAAAATATTATGGATGCGGCGCTGATGGTAGTTGCGGGCAGGAAGTAATTGTTGGATGTAACGCAGTTCACGGAGAATTCTGTTCTAACGGGGCTTGTGTGACGTTAAATAATCCAAATCCTGACGGCACTTGTCCAATGACTGATTCTTACACGTACGAAAAAGGCGGGTATACCTATCGAAGGACGGGAGAAGGAAATGTATTAGCCTATACTCATACTGTTCCCGGAGGTTCTTTAGGAACTACTACTGTTCAGACAATTAATTATTGTGTTCCTGAACAAGTGATGCTATGCACGGCAGATAAAGACTGTTGGTTAGATGGTGATAAGTGTGTTGCAGGAATTTGCACTCAAGCTATTTGTGGAAACGGAATAAAAGAGCCAAGTGAAGGTTGTGATGATGGAAATGTGGCTAGTCCTGGCTGTTCCGATTTATGTCAAATAGAATCAGGATATTATTGTACTGAAACAAATGGATTATCAGCCTGTCAATTAGCTGAAGACGGGTTTAAGACTGATTTAAGGAATGCAATTCAAACTGTTAAAACTGCTTTAGCTGATGATGATCCGGCTAATGATGTGCAAGAAAAAGAAACGTTTATTACTAGCGTCAAATTAGCGTTACAGAGGTTGTTTGGATAGTTTGAAATGAACTTTTAACTCTTTTTTCTTTGAAAATTATCCCGTATGTGCATAGCGCCGTCATCAAGACAAAAAATTTGCTGTTAAGGTAGAAAAGATAGTCATATTAAAAGTTAAAGATTTTTTGCCCGTACTCTTTTGTAGAAATACCCTCTCTTGATGACCTCTTGGCGGCTATGCACATAAATTATCCCAAAAAGTTTATATACTGGTAGTTTATATATCTAAACTGATGGTTTATATTAAGGAAATAACTCCTGCGGAAATGAATGTAGTGCTGACGTTAGTCAAAAGTCCGGAAGTAGTGTATAATGCTAATAGTCTTTCTAAAGTTATAGGAATTACTTCCATGGGGACGTTGAAGATACTAAAAAGATTAGAACAAGAACAGATTGTAAAATCAAGGAAGATAGGCAAGGCAGTCACCTATAAAGTTAATGTTGAAGATCCTTATGCTCGGAAGTATCTTTCTCTAATCTTTGGGAGAGAAGCACAATGCGCAAATACTTTAGTTAAACGTTGGATAAACGAACTTAGAAAGATTACCAAAGCAGATGTTATCTTTCTTTTTGGATCTGTCTTAGAGAAAATGAACCCTAATGACATCGATGCTCTCTTTGTCACGGATCAAAAACGATTTCCTAAACTTCAGCAAGAAATAAAAGAACTTAATGAACTCAATATTAAAAAAATACATCCTCTATTTCAAACTTATGAGGATATCATTAAAAATATAAGAAAGAAGGATAAACCTCTCCTTAATGCTATCAAAGGGATACTGATATTTGGAGAAGATCAGTTTATGGAAATTTACAATGAGTCACGCAAAGAATAAAGTAGAATGGTGCCTTAACAAAGCCAAGAGAGAACTTCAAGAGGGTAAGAAACATCGCGGGCTGGTTAAGGTAAATTCTAATCTTGAAAAAGCCAGAGATCATCTAGCTAAAGCAGAACGAAATTTAAAGGCGACACTCTATTTCCAGAAGGGTGGTTTTACGGATTGGTGTTCGAGCAGTCTGTTCTACGTGATATATCATTGTTTTCTAGCAATTTTAGCAAAATTTGGCTATGAAACACGAAATCAAGAATGTACTTTTGCTCTTATCGTTAGTCTTATAGAAGACAAAAAGATAACTATTGACTTAGAAGTTGCTCGAATTAGCAAAACGTATCCTAGACAAAACAAAAGAAACCCTAGAAATGTAAAGTTGGTTAAGTCTGGAAGTGGCTGCTGAATGGAACGGAGCAACCAACGAACGCAGTGACTATGGATGTTAGAGATATGATTTTAAGCCGAGATAAAGAAAAGGCTTAAAAACCCTAAAAGATTACTGATTAAAAGATGAAAAAGAGGCTGTTGATTGTTGTACTTTTAATTTCTTTATCACTATTGTTAGTTTCATGCCAAGGGCCGTTGGTGGGAAAAGCAGTAGGGGTAGATTGTAGTGTTGATCCGGCTATATGTGATACTCTTAATCATGAAGTTTGTTTTTCTGGGACTGGAACTTGTCAGATAGATACTGATAGTGATGGAATACTAGATTGTGGTGCGGATTTAATCTGTAGTGATGATGTTTTAACAACAACTGTCGATGAATCTTTAGATGATGATTTGGATAAGGATAATGATGGAGTTATGGACGAGTTTGATGCTTTTGATTTCGATGCGGCTGCTTCAGAAGATTTTGATAATGATTTGAGTCCAGATAGTTTAGTTGTAGGTGTGATGAGTACTAGTGTTCCTCCTTTAGTTGAAGATACCGATGATGATAATGATGGAGTTTTAGATATTAATGATATTGACCCTTTAGATAATCGGAGATGTGAAGATATTGATAATGATACTTGCGATGATTGCGCTTTAGGAGTTGATAGTTTATTTGATTTACCTGATAATACGCCGCTTAATGATAGTTTATTAGATACTGATTTTATTTTAAGTAGTCCTCCTGACGGTTTATGTGATTCTGGAGATACAGACGATGATGATGATACTATTTTAGATGCAGCAGACAATTGTCCGTTTACCCCTAATACTAATCAAGATGATTTTGATAGTGATGGAAAAGGAGATGCTTGTGATGAGGATTATGATGGAGATGGAATTTTAGATGATGGAGCTGGTGACGGGGTAACGTTAACGAGATGTACAAACGGAGGAACTACTCTCTGTGATGATAATTGTCCGTTATTGCCTAATGCAGATCAAGCGGATTATGATGGTGATTTAGAAGGAGATGCTTGTGACGCTGATGATGATAATGATGGGGTTGATGACGTAACTACTATTGTTGTAAATGGAAATGATGTTGAAGTTCCACGGGATTTATGTCCGAGAGGAGTGATTGCTTTTGATTATGCAAATAATGATAATGATAATGACGGATGTATGGATCATAATGAAGTTGATGCTGGGGGAAATGTATTGCGGACTGCAGAAGATACTGATGATGATAATGATGACTTAGATGATTTTGAAGAAGACTTGAATAGAGATGGTGTCTATGCGGGAACGAGGGAAACGGATTATTTAGATGCTGATACTGATGCTGATGGTTTTTGTGATGGAAGTGTTGATGTTGGTACTTATTGTGATGCAGGAGATGCATTCCCTTTAATTTCAACTGAACATGTAGATACTGATCATGATGGAACGGGAGATGATGCTGATCCGGATGCGGATAATGACGGTGTTTTAGATTCTGCTGATATTTGTCCTTTACAAGCTACTAATGGTGCTTTTACTAATGGATGTCCATTGAAGTGCGGTGATGGTTATGTTATGGGGTCAGAAATTGAACTTAGTGCTGATGGAAATGCCGTATTTGATTTAAACAAATATGGAATTGAACACACTTATAGTGATGGAACTTTAAGTTTAGTAGCTGATATTCAAGATGAGGCTAAGACTTTATTGTTTAGTTCTTTAGTCTC
>JACOZM010000091.1 GCA_016181345.1 Candidatus Woesearchaeota archaeon | reverse complement strand
GAAAAGCACTTTAAAGCCCAGAATCCTAATCAATTGTTATCTTTATTAAAAGAAAAAGAAGAGATGATTAACAAAGAGCTCCCAGAAATGCAGGCAAAATATGAATCCTTGGAAGAAAAAGAAGAAGCCCATCTCTACAAAGGAATAGAAGGAGTAAAGAATTATCTAAATGATATTTTAAAAACAAAAGAAACAGTTTATTTCATTGGAGCCAAAGGAATGTGGTTAGACCCTAGATTAAAGCATTTTCTACCTCATTTTGAACGAGAAAGGAGACGATTAGGCATAAAATTCAAGCATATCTTTGATTACGAGGTTAAGGAACAGCTTCCAGAGATTTGCCATCTAGTAGGCAAGCCGTACAAATTCCTGCCAAAGAATTATTCTTCTCCAACGATGGTAGATATTTTTGGCGATTATGTAGTTACTTTCATCAGCGCTGGAGAGGTAGGAAAACTGCCTGAAGAGCCTATACAATTTGTTATGAAATCAAGAAGGCTTGCCGATGGCTATAAAAAATTTTGGCAGTTCATGTGGGATCATATTGCAGAAGATTAATGACTAACTACTGTACTTACTAAGCTCTGCACCTTCTTGCAAATTATAAACTGATTTGTCTGCAGAACCCAAGTCAAACAGAGGGAATAGCACTAATCTTGATTGAGTCATTCCGGGGTAAACATATCCATCACATTTCATCGTATTTTCAAACGTTATTTTTCCACGAAAAACACTTTTCGGACCGATATAAGGAGCATGGGCATGAGACCGAAAGGGAAGGACATAGTTCTGAAGCTGTTCTAGAGGAAGATTAACAATGCCTGCTTCTGAAACATAACCAACAGAATAATCTGGCAGTTCTACAGATTCCTGGCTAGCACTGATGAAAAATGCCCCTCTGGGTAGGAACAACGGCTTATCCAAATTTATTTTTTCAAAGTTATCTTGACTTGAGCTGCCAGGCGTAATAACACCTCCACGATAGAGCCAAATATCTTTACCCATAGTTAACGGAATTCCGTCTAAATAGGTAATTGCATCGCTAGATAATCTCTGTCCGTCTCTTTGAATAAGCAAATCCCCTCGAGAAACCATATCTAAAACATCTTCCTCAAAATAAGAAGCGGTAGGATAACAGATAAACAATTGAGCCAGTGGATCATCCTTTCGGAGCAAAAGCGACGTGCTTGTTTTCAAACTAGACAAAGGGGAGGTCCAAACATCATCATGGAAACGCCTCAAATAATCATCTGCATCTTCTACTCTGCACCCCATACGCGCAAAGCTACTTCTAGAAGTAATCTCACCGCCTAATCCGCGAGGAATGAATATTTCTTCTTTAGAAGTCCATACATAAAAATCATGAGGCGTTATGACAATTCCGTCTTCGGGAATTTTTATCTCCTCAACAAGATCTAAAAATTCCTCTTGAGATAAATCATCACTCAGATCATATCGCGATCTAAAAAGTCGGCCTAGTCGAATGTTAATTGAAAAAGCACTGACGGGAAGATGATCAGAAACAGCAAGAATTCCTTGCCTTAATAGATATTCTAGTCCCTGTCTGCCGATAATAGCCATAAATAACTATACCTAAGGCCTTGTCCACTTGACTTCATAATAGGTAACGTCATTTTCGTCATCAACGACAGCTAAGAGCAAGCGTTTCTTCGTCGAATGGGCTACTCGGTTCTTAGAACTGAATTCATGCCATGTGTAAACGGATGCTTCATGTACGGGAAAGACAATCCATTTAGCGTGGTCTTCTCCCGGCTTAATACCTCGGTCATAAACACGGAAATCAGCGCCGAATTTTAGAGCAGTCTTAATAATGTACCCTCTATTCCGCATGTCTTTAAAGACGCAATATCTTATCCAAAAATTAGGCTCAACCTTTCGTGCTTTTTTAGCATACAACTCAAAACTGATAGACTTGCCAGACTCATTCTTGACTTCCAGACGGCCTTTTTCCATCAAATAAAGCCCTTCCAACAATGACAATTCTACCTTATTGTCATCTAACGTGCCAAAGCGAGACTGATTGTACAATTCTCTAGCATCATCTGAGCTTTCAGTAATAACTCTTGTCCCCGTCAACATTCCCATGACGGCTTTCTTATTCTTTTTTGCTGCTTCAGGAGCAGCAGCTTCAGGAGAAGCTTCCTTTGCAGTTTGTGAAGCTTCTTCTTCATCTATAAAAGTTTCCGGCTCTGCGGCTTCTACAGATTCAGTATCAAGCTGTAACTGCTTTCCCTTTGATTTAGTTGTTTTTGCCATGAACGAGAAAGTATCCCCTTGATTTTTAAAGCTTTAGGTAGGTTTTTTCTAGTTTAAATGTTATACTAAGCTCTGTTTTAATTCTTTCATCCTTTCTTTTGGA
This sequence comes from Candidatus Woesearchaeota archaeon, assembly GCA_016181345.1. Taxonomy (GTDB): domain Archaea; phylum Nanobdellota; class Nanobdellia; order Woesearchaeales; family GW2011-AR9; genus JACOZM01. The sequence continues at coordinate 1,577 of JACOZM010000091.1, read as the reverse complement.
TTATCAGCTTTAGAAATATAACTTCCGGAGATAAAGTAGTCGGCTCCAGCTTTTTTAGCTGCAACAATCGTTTTCGGATTCATTCCTCCATCAACAATAATCTTCATTGAATGGTTTAACCTTTTAATCCTCTTTATTTTCCAATTTCTGATTAAGTATTTACTTCCATAAAATCCAGGATGAACCGTTAAAATAAGAAGGTAGTCAATATCTAAAAGAAAGGGCTTAATTATTTTTATTTTTGTTTCCGGCAAAATGGCTAAAGAAACTTTTTTCTTCAAATCTTTTTGGCTTTTGATGTATGCTTTTATATCACTTAAGGCTTCAAGATGAGGAATATACCATTTGACTTTAGCACCATAACGTTTGATCCATTCCTCTGGATGCTTAATCATAAGGTGAGCAACGTAATTGAAGTTGTGTGATAACTTAAAATTAAAATCTAATGAGTAATTCGGCGCAAAGTTCCCGTCAACGATGTCAAGATGAAGTATTTTAGAGACTCCTCGTAATTTTTTAAGCAAGGCGTTTAACTCTACTTGGTTCTTTGCTACAATTGATGGCCATATGTTATCTTCCATGGTTATTTAGAATAACTATTTTAGAGATACTTATCGTTCCAACCTCTTAATCTCTTTTATTCTTCTTTTATGCCTAGCTTGTTGGGAAAAGGGAGTATGTAAGAAAACCTTAATCACTTTTCCTGCTTCTACTAAAGATATTCCAGGCTGGGGATGTTGTGATCCTCCTCCTGCGAGGCACAGAATATTAGCATCCTCATGCTCTCTCGATAGTCTTGTCTGAAGCAATGAATGAGGATTAACTGCACGGATTCCTTTTACTTTATTGGCTGCAATGCAAACTCCTTCAGCTGAACCGCAGATCAAGATGCCTTTGGAATTCTTCTGGACTACTTTTCGAGCTACTTTTGCAGCGTAGAGTGGGTAATCGTCATTGGGATCATATACTACATTGCCGAGATCATCGTAGCTTATTTTTTTTGCCTTAAGCCAGTGTTTAATCTTTTCCTTAAGCTGAAAACCAGCATGATCAGCGCCGAGATAGATTGTTTTCATTTTACCACCTTCTTCAATAATTTATCATGATATCTAGAACAGAGAAACAAAGAGCTAATGCTCCCAAATAAAGCCAGAAACATATCCCATTGGGTGTCCCAGATATCTCCTTGAGTGGCCAAGAAAGCATCTCCTGTTCCTGGAGAGGAGGTTATAGCAGTGAGCCATTCAAAAATTTCATAAGAAGCACTAAACGCCAGAACTACGCAAACAACGATAAAAAATAGCATTTTCCCTTTCTCTAATCTTGTCTTACGTAGCAAAATTTCCCTAATAATTATAGCTGGAAAAAAACCCTGAGCGAGGTGTCCTAACCGGTCGTAATAATTCCTGGCTAAGCCGAAGTAATCTCTCAACCAATTAAACAAGGGGTTTTCAGCGTAGGTATAATGCCCGCCAATAATCAGGATGATAGCATGAATGGCAATGAAAATATAAACTAAGGAAGTGAATTTAAACTTAGGATAGATAATAGCTAAAATAACAATTCCAAGGAGAGCA
>JACOZM010000090.1 GCA_016181345.1 Candidatus Woesearchaeota archaeon | reverse complement strand
CGGTGCTCTCCCGTAAGGAACATCCCCTTCCGCAGACAAATGGTTAAGCAAAGAAATGCTCGTGACTTGGCGCTGCTCACCCATCAACTAAATACGTACTTATTTTTAGGTATGCTTAATTGAACTAAATCTCCCCTTTTTTTTTCTTAGTCATTTTTTCATAAAGATTCACAACTATTAAAAGAAATATAGATTTTTAGGCATTATGATTAAAGTAATCATCTTTGATTCAGTGACGAAGGGTTCAAAAATTATGGGGTAAGATATATCTATGATTAAGGCTATAATTTTTGATTATGATGGAGTGCTTCAAGATACATTTGAACTTCATCGGGCTAAGATTAAAGAGTTCAGTGGAGTAGATCTTTCTGTTGAAGATTATAAGGCTATGCATGATGGGAATTTCTTTACTAATGTTACTGGAAAGTTTAAGCAGATCAATTGGCCAGCATACCGTGATTTTATTTATCCAATCCATCTCTCTCTTAGAATTGATAACAATACTAAACAGATAATTCTGGAACTGAGCAAGAAATATAATTTATTTGTTATGACTGCGGCTGGAACAAAAATATTGTCGGCTACTTAGAACATAATGGATTGGCTAGTCAATTTCATGAAGTTCTGGGAGCGGAGATTGATCCAAGCAAGGCTGAGAGATTTTATCTCTTGTTTAAAAAATATGATATTAAACCTGAAGAATGTTTATTTGTGACTGATACGTTGGGAGATATTTTAGAAGCAAATCAAGTTATGGTTAAGACAATTGCTGTTGACTTTGGATTTCATGAGAGGAAACGGTTAAAAAAGGGCAATCCGGCGATGATTGTTTCTACCTTTTCTGAATTAGTTAAAGCTATCCGAAAGTTCTAACTTTCTTTCTGTTGATGTTATTCCTCTTTGCGGGGAAAAACTTAATAAACTTCTCCCCATTATTTCAATTATGGATTTTAAAGAAGAGATTGTGGAACTTTTAGCTCAAGAGACTAAACTCAAAAGAGAAGAGTTGATGAATCTTATCTCTGTTCCTCCTAATTCTACTATGGGTGATTATGCCTTTCCCTGTTTTAAGTTAGGGAAAAATCCAAAAGAAGAAGGAGAGAAGCTGAAAAGTAAGCTAATTTTGCCAAATGCTTTTTCTAAAGTAGAAGTAGCTGGAGCATATCTTAACTTTTATCTAAATCATCATTATCTTGCTGAACAGACGCTCAAGACAATCTATCGTGAACGAAAGTATTATGGAAAAGAAGATCTAGGAAAAGGAAAACGAATAGTGATTGATTTCTCTTCCCCCAATATTGCCAAGCCTTTTGGTATAGGGCATCTTAGAAGCACCGTCATTGGGAATTGTCTCTATAAATTACACATTTTTTTAGGCTATAAGGCTATCGGAGTTAATCATCTAGGAGATTGGGGGACACAGTTTGGAAAGTTGATCGTTGCTTATACTAAATGGGGGAATGAGACTGAATTACAGCAGGATCCCATTAAATATCTCCTTAAGTTATATGTCCGTTTTCATGATGAAGCAGAAAGAGATGCTTCTCTGAATGATCTTGCTAGAGACGAATTTAAAAAATTAGAAGATGGCCAAAAAGAAGCATTACGATTATGGGAACTATTTAGAGAGTTAAGTTTAGCTGAGTTTAAAAAAATATATCGTCTGCTAGATGTTGAGTTTGATTCCTATACTGGAGAAGCATTCTATTCAAATGTTTTAGGCAAGACTATTGAAGAGGTGAGCAGTAGAGTTTCAACTGAAGTTTCTGATGGTGCTCTTATCGTTAATTTAGAGAAATATAACATGGCTCCGGTTTTGCTGCGGAAATCAAATGGAACAACATCATATCATACTCGCGATTTAGCTGCAATTTTTTATCGGATTCAAAAATATAAAGCTAATAAACTGATTTATGTGGTAGGCCAAGAGCAGAAACTTCATTTTCAGCAGCTGTTTAAGGTTATGGAATTAATGAAGTACGATTCAGAGATGTTTAAGCATGTTGATTTTGGGTTATTTAAATTTCCTGAAGGAAAAATGTCAACGAGAAAAGGAAATGTTATCTTTCTAGAAGAAGTTTTGGATAAAGCGATTGAACTGGTTCGAAAACTTATTGAAGAAAAAAATCCTGATTTGAAAAATAAAGAAGAAGTTGCTCGGCAAGTAGGTGTTGGTGCGATTATTTTTGCAGATTTGTCTAATGACCGAATACGAGATATCAATTTTGATTGGGATAGAATGTTGAGTTTTGAAGGAGAAACAGGGCCATATTTACAATATACTCATGCTCGTGCATGCTCTATTCTTCGGAAAGCTGAGTCTGAGAGGAAGATAGGAAGCAGCGAAAAAGTAAATTATGACCATTTTCAGCTTGAAGAGGAATTGAAGGTGATCCGACAATTGGACAAATTTAATCATGTTTTAAAAGATGTTTTGAAAACATATAAACCTCATACCTTAGCTAGATATTTATTAGATTTAGCTCAAGCATTCAATGAATTTTATCATCAATGTCCTGTTCTTTCTGATCAGATGCAGGCTACGAAAGCAAGGTTATTGCTTGTTGATTGTGTTCGGCAGGTTTTAGCTAATGGATTGGATCTGATGGGGATCAAAGCTCCTGAAGAAATGTAGTTACTCATTCATTAAAATAGTTTTAAGAATGTTTTAAGAATTTTTAACACTTTTAACGAATGTTTTAATAATAACCTTCTTTTTTTCCTAATTATGAGCTTTTCTATCCTTTGTCAACTAAATAATGGATGTATGGGCTGTTGTGGAAATCATTTTGTGAAGGAGAAGATGAAAGATTCCATCCATCTTAATACTAAAGAGTTCGAAGAAGTTAATCCAAAATTAAGACAGGAATTTATCCAATTTCGTGATCGAAGAGACAGCTATGATTTAAGGAATGGAGTGTGTAGAAATCTCATTGAAGAAAAAGGCAGGTTTGTCTGTCCGCTACATCCTTCACGACATCCCAAGGGACAAGAAGACTTGCGCTTAGGTCATTGTGATGTTTTTCATTTATGCAATACTGCTAAAGAGTTTGCTACCTGGCATAAGAAAAAACAAGAAGAGTTTATTACCTTCATTGAGTCAAAAGGATTAAATAATATAGAATATTCGTTGTCCATGAATGCAGGAAAGTTATTAAAAGAATTTAAAGAAAAGTAGACGGTCACATGAAAAAGGCCAAGAAAAATAGCGATATGGTAAACACTAGAGAAAAAGTAATTTTTGTCTATGTTACAGCAGGAGATTTGCTTGAAGGAGAAAAAATTGCTAGATTGTTATTAACGAAAAAGTTGATTGCCTGTGCAAATTTCTTTCCAATGAGATCTGTTTATTCATGGGAAGGGAAGATTAGATCAGATCCTGAAACTGTGGTGATACTAAAAACTATGGACAAACATTACTTTTCAATTGTTCAAGAAATAGAAAGGATTCATTCTTATGAAGTTCCTTGTATTTGTAAGGTTGAGGTTAGCGCAAATAAGGAGTTTGCTGAATGGGTTAAGGGAATGGTGAACTAAACATGAATCAAGAGCAGATTTTAAAAGAAACTGAATCGTATATAAAAGATAGATTATCTGGAGAAGGTTCTGGCCATGATTGGTGGCATGTTTATCGTGTATGGAAGAATGCTTTTCATATCGGCAAAGATGAAGGTGTAGATTTGTTTGTTGTTCAACTTGCAGCGTTATTACATGATATATCGGACTGGAAGTTCAATGATGGCGATGATAATGTTGGTCCAAGATTAGCAAGAGAATGGCTTGAAAAAATGAAAGTTGAGGAAAAAGTTATCATTCATGTTTGTGAAATTATTAAAGAAATGTCTTTCAAGGGAGCGGGAGTTAAAACAAAAATATCAACTAAAGAAGGGATGGTTGTCCAAGATGCTGATCGACTTGATGCTATTGGTGCAATTGGGGTAGGTAGGACTTTCGCTTA
>JACOZM010000089.1 GCA_016181345.1 Candidatus Woesearchaeota archaeon | reverse complement strand
AATAGTATTATTCCCTATAAAAATATTTCTTCCTAATCCTAAGCCATCAGAATTGCTGATATTAGTACTCATCCCTTGTAAAAAGCCGAAGGCTGTAGTTTCATCTGTCCATTTGATTTCTCCAAAAGAGTTGTTATAGACTAAATAATTAACTGCGTTACTGCCAGTGCCATCAACTAGTTCTTCTGTGTCAATATTGCTTACAGTAAAATTAACATTGACAAACGTATTTTTTTTGGAAATACCGGTTATATGCAACGCACTGCTGTTTTTTTGTCCCGATGTTAGAATATGAATATTCTCAAAATAATTAGAAGAGGCATTAGTGTACATGTATATTCCATTGTTAAATCCACCAGTTCCTGTTCCATTCGTGGTAATCTGGTTATTGGTAAAACGGTTATGGTGAGAGTCTTCTTCTATTTCTATACCATGATTATTAAAAGTTCCATTGGTTGAGATAATGTTATTTGTTACATTTACTCCTGTGGAATTTAATCCTAGTTCTATCCCTGAATTGTCGTTACCGCTTCCTGCAGTAATTAGTGTGTTGTTATTAATAACTACCTGAGTTCCGTTATAGATAAATACTGCATTAGCAGAACTGCTGCCATTTGACAGAATAGTATTATTAGTAAAATTAGCTATCGTTCCATCCTGGAATCTTATTCCGGCATCACCAAATCCTCCAACATCTCCTCCTTTAATAAAACAGTTTTTCACCGTAATATTATTGTAGCCGGTTGAGGTTACACCTTCCCCGCCAGAACCGCCAGTGGCATAGAGTATATTGTATCCTACGCAGTCAATAGTTATACCATTGGTGTTAAGTATAAAACAATCACTGGCGCTATTGATATTCTTATGAAGAGTTATATATGCGCCCATAAAGATACTCGCACATTCAACATTTACTGTGAAATTACTTGTCGTTGAACTATTAATATTATTTGAGGTATCGTTAGCAATGTATGTGATATTGTATAATCCCCTAAGAAGATCTAAAGTTATTGAACCATTATATTTATTCGGAAAGTTGGTCTTGTTGTACAATTCGAAGTTATATATTGTTCCATTCGGATAGGTAACATTAACAAATACTCTGGAAATAGCCGTTTCATCTGTGGAGTTGACTGCTATTTCGAAAATATTCGTGATATTGTAGACGGAATTTACTGTGGGAAGTGTTGTATTGACTAAAGGTCTAGTTGTGTCTGCTGCTACACTTTCATTCGCACTAAAACTGCTAAAGGAAGTAGTATTAAACAGTAAATTTCCTCCAGAGTAACTCAAATTCCAGCACGTTCCTGCAGCAATACAATCACTTCCAGTTGTTTGAATTAAACTAGTATTAGTTGTAAAAGCACCTAATTTCATAATTCTATTTACATTACTCAATTTTATTCCCGTCAAGGTTATGTTCGCGCTTGAGCTTATTCTTGAAGTAGTAGAGTTAAACGCAGAAGTGTTTACTGAAATAGTATTATTACCCATAGAAATCCCTAATCCTGCAGAAACATTGAGATTTCCATTTAAACTTAAATTACTTAGGAAATTTTGTTCCGTCCAAGCAATCGTCCCATTCGTATTAGTATACCTCAATTGAGCTAAACAACTGCTGTTTCCAGAAAATCTCAACGTTGCATTGATTAGAGTATTATTAGACAGATCAGCATTACACGACCTATCTACCAAAATCCCATACGTTTCGCCAGTAGACGGGTTATAGCTTATAGATGGAGGATACGTGTAACTAGTCGTTACATTAAACGTGGAGTTAAATTGTGAAGTGGCTGCTGTATAATTATTCCCCGCTCCATTAGATGTTAAGATATTATTGTTAAAGCTAAAGCATGACGTTAAAGGCATAAATGCTAATACATTAGCACAATTTGCAAATAAAGATGTTTCTGCATAAATAGTGCAATAATTATTTGGTGCTCCTATTTCTGTACAAGTTGCCGTCGTGAAAACGTCATAGTTCTTTGTTGCATTAAAGAAAGCGTTGTCTAATAAAAAGTTGTTAGAAGTGATAGGGTCACTATTATCTGCATCATAAAGGATCAGCGTTGTATTCGCATAAGCAACTCCACTAAACGTCATAGGAGATAAAGAGATATAGTAGTCCTCACCAATAGTATAACCCTCTCCGGATTCTATGATATTATTATCAGTAAATAAGACATTAGTTGATTGGTTAATGCCAACAGCATCACTGCTTAAACTTCCTTCACTATTTCTAACTTGTTGAAACAAATTATTTTTTAACGTTAGATTAGTGATATTGTTAAAAGATAAACTGATTATTCCGCCCGTGCTCAAGTTTTCAAAGATATTTCCAGTAATAGTTACTCCCGTATTGTTGCTAAGTACAATAATTGTCGCTCCAGTCTTGCTGACAAAACGATTGTTAGAAATGGTTATATTACCATGATTTTCTGTACTAGTAATAGATTGTGCTCCAAAAATAGTATTGTTGTTAAATAATCATTTTAAGCATACTATCTAATGATATAAACCTATAACTTGCTGAAACTACATTGATCATATTATGCTGGACGTAGGTATTATTAGAGTTGCGAAGAGCTACAAATGAAGAACTCGGATTCGTATAATTATTAGAATTGATATAAATGTCTAAAGTATTATTTAAAAAAATGGAAGCTTCTCCCGACACATTGTTAAAATAATTATCACTTATCGTAATATTATTTGTCTTTACTCCATTAAAAGAAATACCTCCGTTACTCATACCCCCTGTAAAATTATTCCCCTTGATAGTAGTATGGTTCATACTATATGACTCACTCACCCCAATACCTGTACAACTAGTGCAGTAGAACATATTGTTATAGATAGTAGCTCCTTCAACATTCCCAAAACTCAAGAGATTAGATTGGTTAAAGCTATTCTGAGATATATTAACATTTATCGCAGTTATAAAATGAGCATTCGGAGTGACATTGTAAAAGGTATTATTAAAAATAGTAATATTAACTGCTCCTGTAACACTTATACCGCTCACATTTCTAAACTGACTATTGATAATAGTTAAATCATCAGCTAGAGAACTTATTACTGCTCCCGATTGATTATAAAACGCAGAATTATTAATCGTAAGAAGGCTAGTATTATCAACCGCATAAACCGCATTATTTCCATTAGTAATATTCACACGATTAAAATAAACATTATTTGTGTATTTATTTGATTGAGACAAAGTTAAAACAGTATCAGCTCTAGTATCCCGAACACTAAAATTATCAACATAGAGATTATCCGTATCAGAAACACTCAAAGCAGTTCCGTTAATAAACGGGATGTGAATATTTTTAATCGTTACATTTCTAGCATATTGAATTCGAAAACCATAATAGGTCTGATTAAAAAAAACAGAATTATTGATCGTATGGTTAGACGTATTCTGATTATTAAGCATAATTCCTGATGCAAAATTAGTCACATTCAGATTAGAGATATAGGTATGATTAATATTATCCAAAAGGACGGCAGCAACATCTCCTCCTCCATCTAAATCTCCCGTCATCAAATAACTATTTCCATTGATAATTACACCACTAGCTTGAACAGTAAAGCAAGTATTATCTGTCGTAACAATATTTTGGTCTAACGTAACCGTCTGCCCCTCAGTACTAATTGTCCCACACCCTACCTTAACACTAAAGTTAGTCCATTGTGTAGAGTTAACATTCCCAAAAATATCCGTTCCTATGAAAGTAACATTATAATCTCCCGTAAGCCAAGTAAGACTAAAAGAGGTGTTCCATTTATCGACAAAAGTAGTTCCGTTAGACAAAGTTAAAACGTTAATAGTCCCATTAGGCAGAGTTACATTCACCGTAGCCAAACTTATTTTATTAGCATCAGTTATGTTAGCTCCTATTTCTACAGCTAAAGTAGTGTTAGCCTTATAATTAAGAGTAGGAAGAAGATTAGTAACATTGGGAAGAACACTCTCATAATAAGTAGTATAATTGCTGAAACTATTGACTGCTGCGCTTAATGTGGTTGACTGCGCAACATAAGTAAAATTACATGCTGGCGAACCACAAACTACTCCATTTCTTAAAAGTTGTTTTCCTCCAGAAGCAGTTAAGCCATAAAACGTAATGTTAGGAGTTTGATTCAAGAAGCCAATCTCCGGAACATCAGCTACTCCAATGAGATTATCCTGTAAGAAAATTCCATTTCCAATAATCAACGTGGCATTTGTAGTTAAATTATCAATTGTTTTAGGATTATCAACCTTTTCGTCCCAACTAATCTTACCAAACGTATTGCTATATCTGAAATAATCAGCCCCACTTGAACCATTAGAATCAAAGATACTATACGCGCCGCTTAACGAACGGATGGAGTTATTATAATAATGATCCCCTCCAGCATTGCCTATATATAATCCATAATTATTACTTCCTGTTCCATTAGAAGTTAACGTATTATTTTGGAATGTAACATTAGCTTCACAACAAGCAGTTTCTGAATCTAACGCATAATTATTGCTCGCACCATAAACGTTAACAATATTATTTTCTACAACAGGATTAATGTCTACAAAACCACCATTAAAAATTATCCCCGTATGATTATTTCCTGATCCAGTAACCGTAACAGTGTTATTAGATATCATATCGCCGCCGCTCCTGATCCCATAACCTAAGGTTGTAGAATTAACTCGGATAGTATTCCTTGCAGTAGTATCATTAAAAGACAATTGGTAGTATACCCCATAAATACTAGACGTTCCATTAATAGTAATGATATTATCTTCAACAACACTTGAAGTAGATGGTAAATCAATCCCATAGCTAGAATTAATTGCATATATCGTAATATTATTAAAAGAGATTGTTGAGTTGTATCCCCCAAGAATCCCATCAGCACTAGTCCAATTGTCCCTTAGATAAATTAAATTACCACGAACTACTGTGTGATTCTGAAAACTAGAATAGCTAGTACGTATATCTAACGATATCCCCGAAGAAGTATCATTCCCATAAACAGTAATATTGTTGTTGCTGATCGTCCCTCCCAATCCTCCAAAGACTCTTAACCCTGCATTATTATGCCCAGTTCCATTAACCAAACACGTATTATTTGCAACTATTGGATTATCTCCATATTGTGAACGGAAACAATCATTGTGTGTTCCTCCCGTAGTTGAAATAGTATTATTGATGAAGATAACGTTATTTGAATAATTGAACAGAACAGCCCTCTGATTACCAGTAATGTCTACTTTAGGAAGAATATTACAATTCTTAATAGTGATATTATCAAATCCATCATTATTCGTTATTCCATCAGTACCTCCACCTCCATTATTATAGGTAACTGTATACCCAGCGCAATCTAAAGTAACCCCTGAAGCATTAAACGCAAAACACGTTGCAGTGGAATTAACATTGGCTGTTAACGTCAAATTGCTTGTAATATTCCCACAACTCGTCGAATTTGCTTCATTGAATATTCCAATCATCCCCCCTCCAGTATTTTCACTGCTAACAGCTAAGCCTTCTTCCCCATTAGAATTATCTCCAACCGCAGCTCCTGTTATAAGATTAGAAGCACCAACAGGAGAATCAATTCTATGATTATCATCATTATTCTGATTATTATCAAGATAATAGTCTAAAGAGTCCTTCCAAGATCTATCGTTAATAACGTAAATACCATCTAGTGTCAATTCTAAACCATTGAATGTCAACAAGAGATTACTTCCAACAAAAACAAAAAGCAACGAGAGAACTAAAGCTAACAGAACAAATTCACTTCGCGTACTTCCCTTGCCGTTTGCTTTCTGTTTCTTAATCATTTTTTTTAATCATATCTTTGAATCATATCTTTTCAATCACCGTATCATAGACATCTAACAATGAACGTAATTCTTTAATTTTTAATGAATAGAACTTATGCGGAAATTCTTTTCGTACAACTAAAAAACCTAAATCATGAAGCATTGTCAAATGTCGAGAAGCTAAAGACTTCGACTGGCCAGTTTTCTTGCATACTTCAGTTACCGTCATCTCTTTTTCTGCTAATAACCGTAAGATCTGCCGTCTAGAATAAGCACTGATCGCTCTGCTTAACTTCTCTTCCTTTAACTCCATTACCTACTAAAATACCCTTATTCTTTATAAAGTTTACTAGTTGTGAAGTTGAATAACTATGAAACTATAACTTAAAAGAATAATAGAGAATCAAAAAAAGAAATGATAATGAAAACAATGATATAACTTCTAGAATGAAATGAATGTATTTAAGCACTAGCGTATCAAAAAAAAGCATATCCAGAACAAACCAAACTTATAATCCCTTAATCTTCAAAATCCTCATCTTCATCAGAATCTTCATTTTCTTCAATATCAGAATCACTGTTTTTAAAATTAGAGATTTCGTGTCTTTTGGTTAGCCCTTCAGATTCTTCCGTTTTTTCTTCCGGAGGAACTAGTTCTAGAATTTTTTCTTTCAACACATCTATAGGATAATCCCTTATTTTTGATTCTTTTATCCAGTCCTTGAGGATATCTTCATTCATAATATCCTTCTTGCTAAGATAAACAAACATATTGCTTTTTCTATCTAAACTCTTATACAATTTTAACTGCTGTTTAACAGAATAACCACAATACTCGGTAAGATCAAAAATATAAATAATCACATCAGCTAATTCTTTTGCAACTAATTCCGCAATCAGCTCAATATTATTGACTTTATCTTCTCTTGCTAACGTTCCGGGAACATCTAGAAATTGAATCTTTCTTTTTCCATCTAAGGTTAGAAATCCAGAATTCACTCCTTTTGTCGTAAAGGCATACTCTGCTACTTCTGCTTTAGAGCCTGTAAGCTTGTTAAGCAGTGTTGACTTACCGACATTTGGGAAACCATAGATACAGACAGTAAACATCTCTTTAATATCAGGATAAGAACGCATCATCCTTCGAGAGCGTTCTAAGTAAATAAGATTAGGATTCACTTGCTTAAGAACTGAAGAAACACGGCCATAAAATTGTTTCCCCAACGGATTTACTTTAGCCTCATTCCTTTCTACTGAAATCTTCCGGACATATTCCTTTTGAAAGAACCTGATCTTCTGCATTGCCCAGCGGACAGCACCTAATGACTTTTTAAGCTCTCCAAAATCAAGCGTTAATTCAAGTAATTTATGATAAAACGTGGGTAGTTTTTCGGTCTCAGGAAATGTATCGAGAACTTTTTTCAGCCGTTGAACCAAATCGTCCTTAATAACATCGATCTTTAACATCTCTTTAGACTTTGCTGATTGTAAACTATCGCTTCTGAGCCTTCTATTTCCGTTCTGAGTTCCTGTGTTAGCTCTAGCTTTACTTCTCGCTCTGCCAAAAGCAAGATCAACAAGCTCTTTATGGCTCGGTACCGGCGGAATCAGTTGGAAATTCATGGTAATCGTTTTTATATTCAGTATATTTAGTTATATTCTATTTGTTTAAACATTCTCAAGTTGTTATTATTTTCTCCAATTCTATTCAATAAAACTCCCAATATCATCTAAAAGGAGAACTAGTTTTAAACTTTGCCGTTAATAAAAGAGATAACCAAAAAACAAAAAATGAATCTAAAAGCAGAACCAAGAAGAATCTAAAAGCAAAAACCAAGAAGCTTCACTTTTCTTCTTTCGGCAGATCATGGCCTAATTCTTTTCGTTCTCGAATACAAGCCAAATGTTGTTCCCGTTCTTCTTTCAGCTTAAGTTTTTTCGTTCGAATATCTTCAATGAGATGAGCAACATGTTCTCCTCCTAAGAAATGAGGTAAAATAACATAATCTGCCCCATGATTGTAGAGCTTTAAAGCATCATCAACATCAACAGCTGTTACTATAACTTGAGCCTTCTTATTTACTTCCCTTACTTTTCTAATTAAGAGATAATTATCACTCAACTCCGGGATTGTCGAGATAAGCATCGTAATTCCTTTCAGATTCATTTTTTCGATGATCTCCTCATCAGTAACATCTCCATAGAGGCAATGATATCCTTGTTTAACCATCATCGATATAATTTCAGGATTATAAT
>JACOZM010000088.1 GCA_016181345.1 Candidatus Woesearchaeota archaeon | reverse complement strand
CAACAGAGTAAAAATTCTCTACCCGTCGGCCCTTGTAGTATCATTGTCCATATGACTTCAGTCTGGGTTCCTTTTACTTCTGAATCAAAAGAAGCTTTGGCTCATTATCCCGAGATCATTAAAGAGATTAAGTTAGGATTGCAAGATGCTGGAAGAAAACTAGCTTCATTCGTAAATAAAAAAAGAAGGATCGGCGAAGAATCAAAAAAGCGAGGCTACATTGAAAAATATATCCCTCATGTTGCAGATGCTTTAAAAGAGATTATTGGATTCGATGAAATCCAGAAAAAAAAAGTAGAGGATGATTTAGCTGAAATCCTAGAACATACTCGGGGAGAATTAGAAGAGATCGGAGTTGACAATCCGGATTATGATGAAGAATTAGCAAAGATAGGAAGTGAAGAGGATTCAGATCCTGAAGAATCGGAAGATGAAGAAGTGAATACAAAAAAGAAAAAAGGGAAGAAGAGCACGGATAAAGAGTCTGAACAAGACGAAGATGATGAAAACAATGATAGCTCAACAAATGATTCCGAAGACGATTCAGATAATGATTCAGAAGAAAGCGAAGAATCTAATGATGAAGAGTATCCTAAAAAGAAAAAAGGTAAACAGACAACCTTAGCATGATTGTATCTAAGGTTGACGAAAATCAGCCGAAATAATCATAAAAAACTAAGAATAGATGATACCAAAATAGAAATGATAGAAGATAGGTGGTATAATAGATAAGAGAAATATTAATTTAAAAATGGCAAAAACAAAAACAAACAGTCCGGTTGTCGAAAAAATAGTTGACGTAGCTAAAGAGACTTATGATAAGATTAGAAAGATAACCGCTCCAGAAATAGCGATGCCCATCCGTGCCTTAAGCAACGTCGAATATAATGAGAAGGAAGGCTACTTCAAATTATTAGATAAAAGCAAATCTAGAACTTTAACTGCTTCAACAATTAAAACATTTGCTCAAACCTTGCGGATGATGGGCTTATCCAAACAATTGGTAGAAACAAACGATATCGCTACAAAGAGGGAAGCGTATTATGTCAGTAAGAACTGGGGTGAAGCTCGGTTTAGGGAACAGCCAGAGTCCGATACTGTTATGGATGACATTGAAGCAATGCTTGCTGTTAACCGAGAACAAATAGGATTTATCCCTGAAGAAAAAGGTGGTGATGTTGCCGGAGCTCTAGTTGTCATCGATAAAGACCAAGAGACTGGAGCGGAGATTAAGATTGACTGCACAAAATTTGGCTCAGGAGCGTATTCCGTTCCTTCTTCTGTAGAAGAATTAAAGTTTGAAACAAAAGCTAAATTTATCCTTGCTATTGAGACTGCCGGTATGTTCCAGCGATTAGTCAAACATAATTATTGGAAAAAAGCAAATTGTATTCTAGTTTCCATGGGAGGAGTTCCTACTAGAGCTTGTAGACGATTTATTCGAAAACTAGCTGATGAAAAGAAACTTCCTGTCTACGTCTTTACTGATGGAGATCCTTACGGTTATTTTAATATTTATAGAACATTAAAAGTAGGGTCGGGAAACGCTGCTCATATCAATGAGTATTTTTGTGTCCCTCAAGCAAAATTTTTAGGTGTAACTCCGCAAGACATTGAAGATTATAAACTTCCAACTCATCCATTAAAAGAAGTTGATTATAAAAAAATAAAAGATGTTATCAAGAACGACCCGTTCTGCAAGCATTACCGTGAATGGCAAAGAGCGCTTGAAAAGATGGCGAAGATGAAAGTTCGTGTCGAGCAGCAAGCTTTTTCAGCTCACAGTTTAAATTATGTCATTGAAAAATATCTTCCCGAAAAATTAAAAGATTCAAAGACCTGGCTTCCTTAGAAGGATATTATCTTAAATGATTAATGAGATTTAATCATTACAACTTAAGAAGCTTAATCGAAAATTAATAAAAAAGATAAGGAAAGGGTAAACTGAAGATGGACAGAAAGATAAAGACCAAGAGTTTACAAGTGATATCCATTGTCATAATTAGTTTTATTCTTATCTCTTGCGGAGGAACTATGACAACCAAAACAGCTGTATTCAAAACCAATTATGGAACATTTGAAATTCTATTAGATACAGAAAAAGCTCCCATAACTACGGCCAATTTTATTAAGCTGGCAGAATCTGGCTTTTATGATGGAACAAGGTTTCATCGCGTCATTCCTAATTTTATGATCCAAGGCGGAGATCCGCTGACAAAAAACCTTTCCTTAGCTTCACGATGGGGAACCGGCGATCCAGGGTATAAGATTAAAGATGAATTTCACAAGGACTTAAAGAACGTTCGAGGAACTATTTCCATGGCCAATGCTGGGCCTAATACCGGAGGAAGCCAGTTCTTCATTAACGTTGCCGATAATAGTTTTTTAAATAATAAACATGCCGTCTTTGGTACAGTTACAAAAGGGATGGACATAGTAGATAGTATTTCTGAAGTAGAAACGAGTCGACAACCTCAAGACCGGCCTTTAGAAGACGTTATTGTGGAGAAAGTGAGTATTTCTTAAGAACGTAGCAAGATCAATTTTATACTTTTTTCTACTGGGGGGGGGTCACTCTTCTTTTTAAAGATTAATTGCTTCTTATGCCTATCAAAGAGGTGTTGATAATGAAAGAACATAAGTCCAAAAAAGAAATAGATCATTGGCCGTATTTAGCGATTGTAGCTATTGTGGCAGTTGTAGCGGTGATGTTTTTGGTTATGCAAGGGAAAAGTTCTGAAGAATTGCCTGATACTGTTAAGGTAGTTGATGAAGAAGGAAATTTGGTTGGCGAAGCTTCTAGATTTGGGAAGTCGTATAAATTATCAGTAGGGATGAGAAAAGATGAGATATTAAATAATGTTGTTGGAACTTGTAAATGCCAGGCTAGCTATGATGCCTGTATTTCACGTGGTGGTACTCAAAGCAGTTGTGGAGAAATAAAAAGGTATTGCGATCCACCATGTTAGCTAAAATAGTAATGATAATTACTGGATAAGTTAATGTTCGCACATTGGATAGTTAGAATGTGGAGTTACTTTTTTGCAATCATTTTGTCTGGAAAACTGATATTAGTAAAACAAATATTTTCCTTTATTTTTTCCTTCCCACGACCATCTCTCCATAAGAGCGTAACACTAACAGAATATTACTTTTAAATTTCAATACCTTCATGTATTGCTTCTGAGACTATGGAAACGCGTTTGCGAAGCTGATCAAACTCTTTTGGAGAATAACATAAAAAATCTACTGGCAAACGCAAATCCCAATAATTATACATTATCGCTCCACGTTGGAAAAAATCCATATTTTTGAAAGCTGAACTCACAATAATAAGATCTACATCGGTATCTTTCCCTGTTTTTCCCTTAGCCCTGCTCCCAAAGAGTATCATTTTTTTAATAGGAATATCTTTACTAGCTCTTTTCTTGAACGATTCAAACTTTTGTTTTATATCTTTTTTTCTATCCATTGTAATACTCCACGAGCAATTTCCAGAAAGTGAGCTGATTTCTCTTCTAAATTGTCAACAGGAACAACATCAGGATATCGCGAATAGATGTAAGCAAGAGTTAACTCCTTACAATTGTCCAGGAGATGAGAAGGAAGATCAATAGATTTTCCTAATTCTACTAGATCATGGATTTTCCTTAATTTTCCTGTTTTCTGTAATAAGAGTGCCTTGCAGGCTTTTTCTACTGCTTGCTGACAGAGAAACGAAGCTGTTTTATATCGCTCTCCTTTAAAGTTGTATTCAGCGTCATCCATATCTTCATATGCTTGATCCAGCCATACTTGAACTTCTTTTTTCATATGTCAAAGAGAGCTGAAGATCTTTATAAACATTCTCTTGACAATCAGAAGGTCGGAGTAGTAGCACCTTGTTTTCTACTGGGGGGGGTCAATAAATTTTATGGATACTCTGATGAACAGCGCAGTGAAGCGAAATTGATTTTCTTAAAAGCAGTTTTAAAAGAATATGGGATAACAAAGGGTCTTATTAAAAAATTTGAATCTACTTTTGAAGAGAAGAAATATTCTAAACAGGGTTGGCATTCAGATGAAAAATTTCGCACTGTAGTAATCAATGAGTTACTTATGGCACAAGGTTCACTTGATGAAATGAACAGGAATCAATGGTTTATAGCCGGTCCTGTACATTGTGCAAAGAAACTTGGCGAAGCATATGGAAAATTCATGGCTGCAATTAGGTATGGGATCCTCGACCCCCGTTATGAGCATCAAGATATGCAAGGGTTAAATATTTTTGAGGAGTGTACTTATATCACTTTTCAATTATACTGGTCGAGGACAGGAGTGAGAAAGCCAGCTTTCATTAAAAATAGAATACGAACAAATATAAAAAGAAGAATTAGTATAGGAAAGGATTCTCTTGAGAAGAAAAGATTTTTGACTAAACTTGAAGCAGTATTTGTGTAAGCCTAGTATCAATTAATGTTTAACAATAATGAGAGTTATTTTGCTTTCTTCTTTCCCACTACCATCTCTCCATAAGAACTTATGTCCGGGGAGACTTTTATTCTTTCTAAATAAAACCTTTCAAAACCAGAATCACTGATTAATATTCCATTAGGATTTAATCGCTCGTAAATCCCCCATTCATACCGTAAATCCTGCTCTTTCATAATTCGGAAAGCTCGCTCAAAATAAATATCAAAATGAGGAAGCTCCATAGTAAATACATTCCCTAGGATAAACTCTAATTTTACAAAACAATCTTTCCAATAAAATGATGTTTTCCCTTGATGTTCAGAAAAAGATATTCCGACATCATCCAAAATAGTTTTAATGACGCCTAAATTAGGATCAATATCATTAAAGATGAGATGAATGCTTCGCAAACTTGGAAAAACCTTTTCTATAAAAAATAAAGGGTATAAGATATCAACCCCGCAAGCAGGGTAAAATAATACAGGTTCAGAAACAGACAAAGGAAGAGTAAAATCAACCAAGGCCAGCTTTTCTTTATCTCCGTCAAAAAAGTATTCCTCTAATTTCTCAGGATCAAGAAGATAGTCTTTACTTAGCCCCTTCGGAATAACTTTTCTACTGCTATAAATGACTAAATTCCCCATCCATCCTTTTCGGTTAACGAAATATTTAAAAGTTACCTTCATTTCTAAAAACAGAGATAAACGAGTAAAGAGAGGGTCAACGATGAAAAGAAATATTATTCTTACTGTTTTACTAATAATCATACTGCTGACAGGATTAGCGATCACAAGCTGCTCAGAAAAAGATCAAATGACAGGTAAGGCAGTACAAGCCAGTCTGTTGCAGGTAAAAGTCGTTGACGAAAAAGGAGACTTAGTCACCGATGCTGACGTCTATCTTAACAATATCCATAAAGGCAGGACGAGCAAATACGGAGAAAGTAAAGGAACAAAACTCGTTATCCTTGACGGAACATCAAATTGGATTAGTGCTGAAAAAGAAGGATATTTCTCCACAAAACCAACGTCAGTCAGCGCAACTTCTGTCGGCGGTGACCAAAAAATAACCCTTGTTTTAGAAAAAGAACGTACTTCGTTTCTGATCTTGGTTCTTGATGAAAATGAAGATCAGCTTCCAGGAGCTTTAGTTACTCTCCACGAACAAAAGAAAGCAATAACACTGCATGAACAAAAAGAATTTCCTCCATTACAAAAAGTATTAACTGACGATGAGGGCCTTGCAAGATTAGAAAAAGTTGAAGATGGAATTTATTTCATAAAAGTAAAGTTAAAAGGATATGAAGAAGCTGTTCTTGATGAACAAGATGTTAGTTTCGAAGATGATGGAGTACGAAATGGAATTGAAGTACGGCTAAAAAGGTTGCCTCATTTAGACCTAGAGATTGTTGATGATAATTCTAGACCATTATCTTCAGCAGAAGTTACACTTTATACCCAAGAAGAGTTTAATCATCCTGGAGGAAGTCCATTGCACATCAGTTACACAAATACAGAAGGGGAAATATCTTATAACGACGTTAGCTTAAATGAAAAATATGTCCTCATTATTAAAAGAGAAGGCTTTACCGCCCAGACAATAGACCTGGCTTTAGATGAAGAAAACCAATACCTCAAAATCAGCCTCTCACCATTAGATGAATAAGGATAAATAGAAAGTCTAGGAATAAATATTCCTAAGTTAGTAGATGATCTAAATAGCCTTTAATCATGAGTGAGATAACTTTGCGAATAGTAAACCTTTTTAAATAAACTTGATTCTTAGGATTGAATGGGCCTGTAGCCTAGCCTGGAAATAGCTTTGATTAAAGGCAGACTGCCTTTATTGGGTAAATAAGGCGACAGCCTTCTACAAGATCAATAAGTCTAACTTATTGAAGATAGCTGTAGATCGGGGGTTCAAATGCAAATTACGATGTCCGTTCGTTGTGCGCCATTGGCAGCACGAATAAAGAAAGTCGTAATTGATTGAAAGTCCCCTCAGGCCCGTATTTTTTTTATGGTAAACGAAACAGCAATTGGATTTCCCCTCAAAATTGCTCCCTCAGAGAGAGATGATGCCTGTGTTTTTTCCATCCCTTTAGGAATGAACGATGGATGTATGATTCGTTATGAAGCCTGTCCGCATTTTGATAGATATTTTGCTTCTAGGGACCCTTATGCCCAATCTGTACGTGAGCCAGGGTTTTTTGGTTGCACATATTCAAGAACAAAATAACTAGCATAAAACTAAACCTTAAATCAAGGTTAGAAAATCTTATAAATAATCCGTAGCCAAGCGGCTAAGGCCATCGCCTGCAGAGCGATCATTCGAGGGTTCGAGTCCCTCCGGGCGCTTATTCTTTCTTTTTTTAATAAAGAAATAAATTAATAAAACCCCGAGCACATTCAATATCTATTGTTAAAAGAAGTTCGGTCTTTAAAAAGATTCATTCAAATACTGGATAATTCTTCCAGAATCACCAATATAGATCTCGCCTATCTTAATCACGGGAACAGTATGGACGTTCGTCTTCTCAAATAATTCTGTTCTTAAAGGATCATCTCGATTAGAAGATACGTTCACCTTTTCATATCGTAGCCCTTTTTCTTCAAGTTTAGCCCTTACCTTAGCGCAATAAGGGCATTCTTCAAATTGAAATAATACAATTGATACCATAAGTGGAAACCTCGAATAGATGATAGTATATCATTTTCAAAGAGAAATATATAAAAGTTCTCTTTA
>JACOZM010000087.1 GCA_016181345.1 Candidatus Woesearchaeota archaeon | reverse complement strand
AAATCTTTTTAATCAATCTTCTTTAATCCGTCCCACCATTCATTGGGAGAAGTATTTTCGATTTCCATGACCAGTTTCTTTGCAGAGTTGGTAGTGAGAAGTTTCTTAGCGTTTTCAATCCAGTTTTGGGCGTCTTTATAGCCTACGTTCAGGTATTCTCTCGCTTGTAGGATATTTTCTAGAAGATCGGCATCTCTAACGATCTTAGCTTCTTTAGATTCTCTTTTTTGGCATTCTTCCATCTCGGAGAATAATTCTTGATCAAAACTTATCTGATCTGTTAGAACATTTCTTTCAATCTCTTTGAATGATAGATATCGTCTTCCTACTTTATGCAAATCTCCTAATCTAGTTTCCTGGATATCGTGAAAAACGCACATCGTTGTTATTTTATGAGGATCGGCTCCTTCCATTTTAGCCAAGAAGTACCCAATAACAGCAGTACGATAGGAATGGTCAGCCACGCTTTCCGGACTAGGAATCCCTAGAAGTGACCATCCGCTTCGCTTAACATTCTTTAATAATCCTGATTCGTAAAGAAATTTTACTAATTTTTTCATCTTCCTTTTAATTTCAGATCAAGAACAAGATCTTCTAACTTTCGTAATTCATACTTAACAGCGTCAACTTTTCTTCTGATCTCATTATCTCGGAAATCAAACTTTAGTAATTCTCCGTAAATCTGATCGACTTCATCTTTTATCTTGATGACTTCCTCAACTTGGCCTTTTCCAGCTAAAAAGACTGCTTTTCGAACGAGTTCTCCGGGAAGATCAGCTAGGCCTAAGACAAAAAGTTCAGCAGGAACTGGTATCTCTGCCAATTTTCCATTCGTGACGAATTCAAAATAAAGAACGGCTTCAACGTATTCTTGGACGGCAATTTTATAACTCCCCTCCAAAGCCATTTTCTGGCTGTGTTTAGCGATAAGGTCTAATTGTTTTTTTTCTTCTTTAATATTCTTGATCAATTGCTCGGCGTTTTTAATCTCATCTCGATGGACAGAATAAATAACCTGCTTGCTTAATTTTAAGACATCACGGCTTTTTTTAATAAGCTCTTCACGTTTAGAATCATAATCTTGAATCTCTTTTTGTAATTTAGCAAAATTGACCATTTTTCCCTGAAGTAGAGTTTTCTTTATAATATTTTTGGAATTAATATTTTTGAAATTAATGTTTTTAGAATTCTCTGGTTCTATAGTTATCTATTGTTCATTACTTTCATTGTTTGTATAGTCAGCGTAGCTTCTTCCTCTGAAATAGCTTAACATAAGCAAAACATTTATATAACACGCTCATTCTAGAAAGAAAATAATCGGGGGTAATCAAAAATGGATGATGGCGGTTCAAGACCTTTAGATACATTAAATCAATCAAGGAATAAAACAGTTATGGTTGATTTGAAAAATGGTACACGTTATGTGGGAAAATTACGGGCGTTTGATATTCATATCAATACTGTTTTAGCTGATGCTGAAGAGCATTATAATGGGGAGTTGAAGAGAAAGTTAGGTACAGTCTTCATTCGTGGAGATACGATAACTATCATCTCACCAGCTTAAACTCAACATAACGATCAGTAAGGAGATTTAAAGATGACAAAAGGAACAGCAAGTCATGGAAAGAAAAGCGGAAAGAAAACGCATATCATCTGCAGGAGATGCGGAGATCATACGTATCACGTCAAGAAAAAGAGATGTGCTGCCTGTGGTTTTGGTGCTACAGCGAGGATGAGAGGGTTTAATTGGAGCAAGAAAACTCACGACGCCTAATTTCTAGTTATTTTTAACTTTTTTTGATCATATTTTTTTTAAATATTCTTCTTGGTTATAGTTTGTCTTCTTTCTAGAATTTTTTTTAAACCTGTAATATTCTTTAAAATACATTTTTTAACCTAATCTGGTTCATAGAAAAAGAGATAAAAAGTGGGAATAGATAGGGTAATAAAATAAAAAGACGAAAAAAATCGATAAAAGATGAAATTTGATAAAAAGGAATCACTAAAACTGATTCAAGCAGTCTTCTTTAATTGGATCTAATTTGATCATTTCACAGAATTCTTTATTCTCATTTAAACTAGCCAGTTTTTTGACGCAGGCATCTCTAGTGACTAAGCTTATAATCTTATTACAGGTTTTTACTTCTTTAGTCTGTTTTGCAATCGTATAAACACAGCTGTCAATCCTTTGCCGGTCAACCAAATATCGGCAGGGTTTAATATTATTTGTTGCATAAGCTACTTTTTCAAAGCATTCTTCACGCTGTTCTTTTCTTGTCACTAGAGAACATAAATCTTCACTGCTTTGAGCCATACCTAAATTATAATTACAGTTGTCTTTCCAATATTGATCCTGGATATTTCCGCAAAGCTTTTGGTCATCAGTAGCAACAGCAACTTGAGATTGGCATGAAGCCTTTGTTTTCTCTGCTATAATCAAGTCACAAACAGCTATATCTGATTTTGCTTTAGCTAATTCTACAACACAAAGGTCTCGATAAGCAGTAGAAGTTATTTTACTGCATTTATTAGTATCAAAATAACATTGATCTTTCTGCGCTCCTTCTAGGCTGCTGCATTGGTCATTAGGATCGGCAATACTATTCCCTGTTACATTGTTAAAATTACAGGCGGTAAGGACTAACGAAAGTAGTAGTAGCAAGGATAAGGCTATAATAATGAACTTCTTTTTTGAGTTATTTCTTGAATTTATCATCTTTTAGCCTTACTGAAAAAATTGTTTTTAAAGATTGTGGAAGTCTAGTATTTAGGTTGATTGCTGGGACTTTAAGGCATTATTGAAGTATTCTCTCATTTTAAACAGAAAGATTAAATCCACAACCCACTAGACAACTGCAGGTAAGGTATATAAATTAGTTTTTCTTTAATAATTTTGAAAAGGTTATGCAATATTTAATCTTTTATGCAATACTTAAATAAAATGAATATCGGCAATATCTATAACATTAAACTAGATGAAAAAACGGCGTATCTAGCTGGTGTAATCATAGGTGATGGACATATTTCTAACTCTTGCAAATCTAAAACTGATTTATCTAAAGACTATAAAATTGCTATTGAAGTAACTGATTATGAATTTTTGAAGGAAATTGAGACATTGACTAAGCAAGTAATTAAAACTAAAAGTACAATAATTGGAAGATTTGATAAACGATTAAATCGACAGAAACTCTACTACTTTCAGTTTAGGAACAAGAGTTTTCACCATTTTTTAACAAATTATTTAGGAATAATTGCTGGGAATAAGAGCTCTTTAGTAGTTGTTCCCATTAAAATATTAAGTTCATTGAGACTGCAAGAGTCATTTCTAGCTGGATTGTTTGACACTGATGGGGGACTAAGGGGGAAAACATCTGGTTTTACTTCAGCAAGTGAGCTGTTAATTGAAGGAGTAAGTAGAATACTTACAAATTTAAATATTGTCCATTATCGAGACAATTGGGTAAATAAGAAATATAACAAAAAATATTATGGGATAAAGATTTCAAAAAAAGATAACGATAACTTTTTAAAGAAGATACCAATAAAAAATAAAAGGAAACAGAACAATTGTTTTAATCATGTGGACGTGCCGGAGTGGTCAAACGGGATAGTTTATTCTTAATGAAAATTAAGGGTAAGTCCAAGCTTAGGTCACTTTGGTGAAGGACACCTATTGGGTTAGTCCCTACGCAGGTTCGATCCCTGCCGTCCACATATATTATTTTTAAGGTGATTTTTTTAGTAAATGATAATAAATTATAATACTATGGAAAATAACTATCAAGCATCTCAAATGCTAGTTCAGATGGGAATTTGTAGAGAAGTTTATGATTCTTTAATTCAATCTAATCCTAGAATTTCTGAAAAAGATTTATCCAGGAGACTAAAGCTTACTGGTGGTGAAGATTTGAGTGTAGCATTAACGAGTTTGGGATATACTAGTAGAAATTGGGGACATGTTCCCTTATTTGAAAGGGAGATTACTTTTGAAGTAGAACAGAAAGGTA
>JACOZM010000086.1 GCA_016181345.1 Candidatus Woesearchaeota archaeon | reverse complement strand
ATTGATACTGAATCGCCTTACTCTGCGTTACATCATTTAAGCAGATCTTATAGATATGCTCAAGCAGTTAAAAATGGTGTTTTAGCTTTTGTAGCTACTGGGGGGGCAACTGCTCTTTTTGAAGGTCGAGAAAATAAATCTTTTGTATTGAATTTTAGTATTGCTGTAAGTACTGCTGCTCTGTATTTAGCGACTCGAAAATACTCTAAGACTAGTATGCTTGCTCATTTGAATTTTAAAACGGGGTTAGAAGGAGTAATGTTAGCTCTTGATGTTTCTTCACCTGAAAAAACCCATCTAATAGGATTATAATTTTAAACAATAAAATAATCTTAAAGGTATTTCTTCCATCTGGAAATTAATTATCTTTTTCTGCTCTCGTTGACATCCTTATTCTCTTTTTGGTTTTTCTCTTCCTCAATAGGCTTCATCGTGGGAAATAAAATAACATCACGAATAGAACTTACTCCCGTAAGAACAACAGCCATTCGATCAATTCCAAAGCCAAGTCCTCCGGCAGGTGGCATACCAAATTCAATCGCATTAATGAAATCTTCATCCATGGGATGTGACTCTTCAGATCCTGCTCGTAATTGTGAAGCCTGCTCTTCTAACAATTTCCTTTGTACTACTGGGTCGTTTAATTCAGAATAAGCATTACATAATTCCATCCCTAAACAGAAGGATTCAAACCGCTCAATGAGTTCTGGATCATTTCTGCTTTTCTTACATAAAGGAGTAGATTCTTTTGGATGTTCAGTAATATGGATAGGCTGGATTAATTTATCTTCAACCAATTCCTCAAATATACGCATGATCATCGTTCCTCGCTTAATGTCTCCTTCATAGTCAATATTATTATTCCTTATGAGATTATATAATTCCTTGTCTGAATGATCATCAACGTTAATCTTAGCGAATTTTTTTATGGATTCTTTAAATGTCATTCTTTTCCATGGGGCTTTAAAGTCTATTTCAACATCTTTTCCTTGATATTGATGTTTTACTTTTGTTGTTCCGTTGATGGCCAGGCAAGCTTGCTCATAGACCTCTTCCATATATTGCATCATCATATTATAATCTACATAAGCTTGGTAAATTTCTAACATTGTAAATTCGGGATTATGAGAAGTATCAACGTCTTCATTCCTGAAATTCTTACAAATCGTGAAGACTTTCTCAAATCCACCTACTAGTAATTTTTTTAAGAATAATTCTGGGGAGATTGACATATACATCTTCATATCCCAAGCATTGATGTGAGTGATAAAAGGACGGGCGTTAGCTCCTCCATAAATCGTATGAAGAGTAGGAACTTCAACTTCCATAAATCCTTTTTCTCCAAAGAATTTTCTGATGACAGAAATCATATTGCTTCTTTTTTCAAAGACTTCTTTTACCTCTGGGTTAAAGGTTAAATCAACATATCTTTGTCGGTAGCGCAGTTCTTCATCTTTTAATCCATGATACTTTTCTGGCATTAAGGTTAACGATTTACAGAGAACAGTCAATGAATTAGCGTTGATGGTCACTTCTCCCATTTTTGTCTTAAAAATGAGGCCATCTACTCCAATGAAATCTCCGATATCTAATTTCTTAGCAGCTAAGGTATACGTTTCTTCGCCTAAACTATCTTGCTGCAGATAAATCTGTACTCTTCCGGTTTGGTCTTGAAGATGAAAGAAAGCGGCTTTGCCCATGACTCGTTTTAACATTATCCTTCCAGCAACAGAAGCCTTGTTTTTTGTATGTTCTCCGGAACTTAATGAAGCATATTTTTTATTGATTTCACTAGCGTGATGACTCTTTGTATACTGATAAGCATAAGGGTTGATATTCTGCTTGATGATTTCCTCTCTTTTCTGAACTTTATTTTCATCTATTTTTAAGGCCATATTGCTGGGAGTCTAAGGAGTTTTATAAAGATTTCCAAGGTGGAAATTGTTTTGAAGTACTTTTTAATATTCCTTAATCAATTGCTTCTCTAACTAGTATGTGCATAGCGCCGTCATCAAGACAAAAAATTGCTTGTTGAAGTAGAAAACGAATAGCCCTATTAAGAGTTAAAGATTTTTTGCTCGTACTCTTTTGTAGAAGTACTCTCTCTTGATGACATCTTGGCGGCTATGCACATACTCTAACCAATAAGTTTTATAAACCTGAAAATTTTACTTTAGAAGAAGAGGTGATAGGTTGATCATAACAAGTTGTGGAAACTCTTTGGATATTGCTAAAGGGTTAGCTAAGAAATTGAAGGCAGTTTATTCTCCACTAACTATCTCTTCTTTTCCAGATGGCGATATCTATCTGAAATTCAATACCGAGGTTAAAGGCCATACAGTTGTGATTGTACAGTCCTTTCAGCCATTTTCCAATATTTCTTTACTCGATGTTATTTTTGCTGCGGAAACAGCGAAAGATTTAGGGGCAAAAAAAGTTATCTTAGTTGCTCCGTACTTAGCTTACATGCGGCAAGATAAACGTTTTAATCCTGGAGAATGTATTTCCAGCCGAGTTATGGCTAAGCTGTTGAATAATTCTGTTGATAAGTTAATCACTATTGACACACATATTCACCGCTATAAATCATTAAAAGATATTTTTACTATTCCTGCTAAAAATCTGACTTCGAATGCTTTGATTGCTCATTATGTCCAAAAGCATATTAAAGATGAAATTATTTTAGGGCCGGATTGGGAGTCTTATCAATGGGCTGAGCATATTGCTCATGATATTCATGTCGGCGTAACGGTTCTAGAGAAAATACGGTTTTCATCACGAAAAGTTAAGGTGAAACTAGTTAAGCCCATTCCCATCAAAGGGAAAAATGTTGTTATTGTTGATGATATCATTTCTACTGGGCATACGATTGCAGAAGCAGCAATGCAAGCCAAACGAATGGGGGCAAAATCAATCACTGCTATCGGCGTTCATGGATTGTTTGTTGAAGGTGCTATTGACAAATTAAGGAAAGCTGGAGTGCATAAGATTGTGACGACAAACTGCATTGAACATCCAACAAATGGAATTGATGTTACTCCTTTGTTATATGAAGAATTGAGGAAAGAAAAATGAGTTTTGATCCCCTAGCTAAGAAAAAGAAAAAGAAAGGAGGGTTTCTCTTTGAAGATGATCCTGAAGATCATCCTGTTCATGAGGAATATACTGAAGAAGAGGATACGACGGAATAAGGGTTTGATATCTTTTGCTCGTTTTCTTAATCATAAAAATCTTAATAGACAGATTGGTAATAAAAAATAATAGAAACAAATAATAGAAATAAAAATATATTATGTTTATCTAATCATCGTACCATCTATCTCGGTCGTATCTGTGTCGGTAATACTTATGCCGGTATCGTTCTTCTTTTTCATCCCACTCATTAACGTAAACTCCGTCAGCAGGATTATAACGGTACTTGCTGACTGGCTCTGGGCGGGTATAGGTTTGCACATAGACCGGAGTTAAGACTTTAGTAGGAAGTTCGTATCCAGATACAATAAGAGGATCAAAGGTTTGAACTCGAGTATAAACGGGAATAGAAACTTCTTGAACTGGAGCGAGTTCTACCTGATAGCAATTGTACCTATGGCAGTACGTCCATGTTTTAGGCTTTTGTACTGATTTTTCAAGGGTAGTTTTTACTTTGTTTAAATCTAGCAGCATTTCATCAGCAGAATCATAGGTAACTACCATAACTTTGTCAGTTTCTGCCATAGCAGAGGCAGTTAAAACGCTTCCTACTAGTAATAGTAGAACGATTATTTGAGATAGATGTTTGTGTTTCATAGAAGAGTATTATAGTGGTGCTTTTAAATGGATTTCTTTAGTGGAGTGGCTATATTTGAGTTTATTCATCTCTTGATTGTATTGGATAAGAACATCTCCCTATTAGTGAATAAGGGGCTATAGTTAGTAAATAACTGCTGCTAGAGTTTGGTGTAGGTCTTTCCAAAACTAATTCCTTATCACCTAGATCTCTTAAAATGCCAGTAAGTGATTCTATGTTTTGTCCTAATCTATCTTTTAAGGAAATCTCTATAGCCATTCCACAGCAAATCTT
>JACOZM010000143.1 GCA_016181345.1 Candidatus Woesearchaeota archaeon | reverse complement strand
GGAGGAACCATAATCCGGTGAATAAATCCTTCTGTTTCTTCAACTTCCCCGATGACCTCTCCCGGAAATACTTCTTGTCCTTTTTTCTTTATCGCTTTAAACTCCCACTTTTTATGATGATCTAATCCAGGTGCATCAACTCCACGAAGAATAAAATCTCCCATCTGGTCTTTCAATACTGGCAGAGGCCGTTGAATCCCATCATAAATTGACCGCAACATTCCAGGCCCTAGTTCAACAGAAAGTCTTTCTCCGGTATTAACTACTGGCTCACCAGGAGCTATCCCTGTAGTATCTTCATAAACTTGAATGATCGTATTTTCTCCATCAATCTTAATAACTTCCCCCATTAACCTTTCTTTCCCCACTCGAACAACATCATACATTCGAGCATCAATTCCTTTAGCGACAACAACAGGCCCGGCAATTCGATACAAAACTCCTGTCTTCCCGCTAATCTTCAGATCAGATTTTGTTTCCACTTTTCCATCTCCAGATCCCTTTCCATGTCCTTGCCCGCTTGACGACAATTTTCCTTGATTTTGTTTATTTTTTTCAGTCATAATGATTCACCTTGTTTTGTTTTTCGATTATTATTTCCACTGATACACGAGTCATAAGCATCTTGTTTATCTTTTTTCATCAAAGCATTTATTCTTCTTTCATCAAAGTATCTTATCTATTCTTCCTTCATCAAATCTACTCCTATAGACTGGATGATCATCTTTCTCAATTCATCCTGCTGAACTTTGTCTGAAACGACAACCACAACAGGATTAATAGAACCTATTACTTTTTCTTTAATATACTCGTCAAGAGAACTCATCGTCTCTTCGTCAGTGATAACTATCCCTACTTCCGAATTATCTAATAGTTTAACCATCCCTTCAGATAAGCTTCCCGTATCAACTACATGCTTGATTCCAGCTAGCCTAAAACCTAAAGTAAACTCTACAGGTCCGATTACAGCTATTTCTTTCATAGTAATATCAATAATTTATTTGTTTTTATAGTTTATATTTATCCTTTTTTATTTCTCTTAGTTAATTTCTCTTGATTAGGTCCCATGATTCTTCTATGATTCTCCTATGACTTTCTCTAATCGATTTCATAATTATTTAGCGATAACCAATAACTGCTCTAAGTATTTCTCATCAACTCCTAGCTTCTTTCCTTTAACCAGTGCTTTCAGGTTTCTCACTTCAATTTCTTTGGCAAACAAATACCCTAAAATTGAATTCGCGCTAAGCAAGCTTTGGTGCATAAGTAACTGTTCTTTTTTAAGTAAAGAGACATCTAGATCTATTTCTAATCTTGCCAGCATGTCCTTTTCCTCGCCAGTTAAGCCGGTAAATTTATGCTTGTGTAAAAACCTGACGAGGTCATCTAGCTCTTTATCCATGCTGGCTAAGTGTGAAACAAACCGCGAAGGATGGACAAGATACGCAAAAATATCACCTTTGTATTTAGCCTGCTTTAACTTGATGATTGTCTTAATATTTGTCGCTTCAATCTCTTGCTGTAAAAACAGAGCTACTTTCTTACCTTGACCTCTGAGTGTAGAAGAAAACTGCCATAACAACTCCAGATAATAAACATCAAGCATATTTTCAGTCTCAAAGAGCTCTAGCCCAACATATTTCCCTGCCCGCTGGGAAAGAATATTCTTGCTTTTGCTTTTTTTATTCGAAGAACCTTGAGTTAAAGCCCGGATCTTTTCCTTTTTCAAAAAATCTAGGCTGTTCAGAACTTCCTCGCTACTATTCTTGCTCAACAGTTGTTTCATAAACTCTTTGGAATAATGAAGAGAACTATACAGCAAAGGCTCTACCTCTTCAGTATTAACTTTAGCAAATTTACTCCGTAAAATCATTTTGATATTTTCTAAATCATAACGAAGTAAATATGTAGAAATAACCCTCTGCATTTTTAGATCAGAAATAGTGTAGAGTTTCATAAAGCTCCGCATTAAGCTGGCATTTAACGCTGCATCAATATTTTTTATTCCTTTTGAACTGATATCAAACTCTTCCATTTCTTTTTTATAATTAGTGTCTTGTAAAAATCGTAGAGCCTCATTAGGTCCCATCTTTAATATTTTATCATAGTCCCCTCTCTTAAATAACGTAGATTTCATTACCGCAACCCGCGCATAGGTATACGGTGAAAATCCTAACCGTACCTTTCCACCAACATTAGTTGTTATCACTTATGCCCTCTACTTTTCAAATAACACTCCGCTAATCTCTACAAGCATCTCATTTTTTGCAGATTCTAAAAGTTCATCTACACTAAGATCGATGCTTATTGTTCCGTCCTTATTTTGAGCGATTAACCCACCATAGATGTCCTTCGCTTCTACTTTAACTCCTGAATGTACTCCAGAAAGCAAACTCATATCCTCTTTAGCCGCAAATACTTTTTCAACATCAACTTCTTCTTCCGCCGTTGCTAACAGCTGTTTAAGGAATTTTTGCTTATCTGTTTTGTTGAGGTGGATGATTGCTTTATGAACTTCTCTCAAAACCTCTTCAACACTTTCTTTTTTAGCATTCATCATCAATCTCTGAGCATCAAATCTGGCTTGAGCTAAAGCTTTCTTCTCCATCGCTTCAACAAGCTTTTCATAGCTCAGTTTAGCTTGTTCCAAGTACTCTGCTATTTCAGCGCTGGCCTTGCTCTTTATTTCTCGAGCGTCTTTCCCAGCTTGCTCTAATAATTGCTCTGCCTTTTCCTGAGCCTGATCCAGGATTTCTTGTTTCACATTTTCTAAGCCCATCTTGATCCTCCGTACTATCCCTTTGGTCGTTTTCAGTCTCCTGCTAAAGCAGGGGAAATAAACTCCAAAAAGAGAATAAACATCTCTTCTGGAAGTTTATCCTGCCAATCCTACGATTAAGATGGCTACTACTAAACCAAAGATAACAATCGTTTCTGGAATAACGGTTAAAATTAACCCCTTTCCGAAAAGACTTTCTTTTTCTGCCATTGCTCCTACTGCTGCTGTTCCAATTGCACTCTCTGCCCAAGCTGCTGCTAAAGCAGAAAGGCCGATGGCAATACCAGCACCAACAGCTACTAATCCAGCATCTCCTGCCATGTTGTATACCTCCATAAGTTTTTATTTTAATTATATTTTATTTCAATTATAGTTCTTAATTATAGTTTAATTATCTACTCTACGTTCTATTTATCCATCTCCTTTTTTGCAAAAGGATTGTATTCTATTCCTCCTCCTTTAAAAAATTTTGAAAAACATTCAACATAATGCAACCGAACTCCATGTAAAAACGGCCCCAAGACTCCTAGCATCAAATTGATTCCGTGCCCTAATAGCATGATTAAGATCCCGATGACAATAAAAATTCCTCCTTTCTGAATAAATGGCAGGGCTAACTCTTCATTAACTACAACAGCTAATCCAACTGAAGCTAGTCCTACTGCTCCGAGACGCATATAACTAAGAATATTAGAAAAAATTGCCGGCAGTTCTACAATTCCCTGCACTCCTTCCCCGATTCCTAAACAAATAATCCCAATAATTGCAACCGCTAATCCAACCCAAGTCAAGCCTCCAGCCATTCCTACCATTGGAAGAACGGCTAGGATAACTCCTAATTGAATAATGATCCAGCTTATTTTAGCCAAGAAAGCATGCTTAAATCCATGATGATGAAGCTCATTAAAAAAACCCATCAGATAGCCTAAGTTCAAATGGAAAAATCCTATAATCGCACCGATAACTAAGATTGTTAACACTTCATAACCAAAAATACTCGTAGTACTATGAGCCCTATTTAATAGTCGAGGAAATTCGTAGATTACTTCGGTAATGCCGTGGCTTTCGTGAACTACTTTTTCTAAGCAGATTCCTACAGAATGGCATAGTGATTCACCAATAGATTCGCTGACGGATTCAAACCCAAAATATTCTCCAAACGCCAACCCAAAAAGAATCGAAACAAGAGCTGCAAACATTAAGGTCTGGATAAGTCTTTTTCCTTCTCCGGTTATTTTTTTTCCTAAAACATAAAACAAAGCAAATAACACCACCCCATACCCTGCATCCCCTAACATCAAT
>JACOZM010000142.1 GCA_016181345.1 Candidatus Woesearchaeota archaeon | reverse complement strand
TTCTTTTAATCTCTTAGCTTCATCTTTAGCTCTTTTCTTTTCATCTTTCTTCTGTTCTTGTTTTCTTCCGCCTTCCACCCAGCCTTCTCTTAAGCCTTCAGCAGTTGAAGAAGTAACATGCTTGAACTTCCACCATTTACTCTTAAATTTCTTTTTCAAAGCATTAATTTTTTCTTCCCGTTCACGTCTTCGCACTATCTTCGCTCCCTGCTTTGCCATTCGTTCTCGTACTTCTTTGGATCGTAATAAATTCATTTTCGGTCCAGGTGTTGGCTGAACTCCTTTCTGTAGTTCTTCTTGTCTCACTCTGGCTTTTTCTCTTGCTTCGTCTTTTAACCTCTTGGCTTCATCTCTAGCTCTTTTTCTTTCATCTCGTTTCTGTTCCTGTTTCTTTCCGCCTTCTACCCACCCTTCTTTCAAGCCTTCTACTGTTGATTTAGAAACATGTCTGACTCTCCACCACTTCTTCTTAAGATTGTTTGCCAAAGCTTCCTTTCTTTTCTTCAACGCTTCTGCTCGAGCTTTCCGTTTCCGTTCTCTTGCCTCCCTCTTGAGCCTTTGCTTTTCTTTCTTATCTCTTTGCTTTCTTTCTTTATTCTCTTTTGCTATTCTCGCTCCTCTCGTCCTCGGCCCTTCTCTGCTTCTGGAAGAAAGAATACCCATCAACTCCCAAGCTTCATCATATGCTGTTTTTCCTAACGTAGTACTAACATTAGCCCACTGCGGATTTTGTAGTTTCCGTCGCAAAACCATATATTCATCCAAAAACTCACGATGCTTGGCTTGCATCTCCGCTCGTAGTTGAGGATTTAAAATCTGCTTAATGAACTCCATAAGAATTGGTATCGTGACATTCAGCTCTTTCTCAAACTTCATAAACACAGTAAGGATATCTAAAGCTAAAATATGAAGCAATTGGTTTAAGTCATCTAAAAGATGCAAATAGTCATGTAATGCTGGAAGGAAATACTCTCCAGAGCGTATTTTCTCTTGAACAGCTTCCGCTTTTTTCTTGGCTCGGCGATAAACTCTTCCTGCCCTCATCGCCTTTCCTTCAGCATAACGTTCAATAAAACCTCGAGATTTCAAAAATGCTCGTAAACGCAATAACGTGCTTTTTCCATGAGCTCCTACTGTTTGTTTTAAAGAATATTCATCCACGAGCTTTTTATTAAGATCAATGACAGTAGCCATAAAATCTTTTTTATAATCCGATAAGACATCACTATCATAGACAAACCAATCTTTATGATCTTCCAAAGCAGCTACAACCTTATCCATAACTTGTTTTAACGACAATAAGTCTTCATATTCACTTTGAGAAATTAAATTTAAAATTCGATCAATTTCCTGGACAACTTCAGTATATGCTCGAAGAAGTGCATAAAAATTATTCTTAAAACGAGCTAAGAATTCCCGTAATTCCTGGGTTTCTCGTCCTTTCTTAAACTCTTCACTTTCTAGCCTTCGTAATTCCTGAACTGTGCATTTCCCTAATTCTTCTTTGGCCGCTCTAAATCTCGCATCAAGATTTCTTAGCTTATGCGCTTCCAGCAACAATCCTCCTTCAGCAGAAAAGAAACTAACTTTAGGAACATCTACCATCTTTAGTATTAAATAAAACTTCTATTTAAAGCTATCTCCAGTTCAATAGTGAGATTATCGCAGGCATTTAGTTTAGTTAAAAGTGGAATAAGCAATAACTAAGTTACAAACTACCTATAGCTTCTAAAATTTTTCTATGCCCTTTCACTAGATCATTAAATCGATTGACTACCTCAAGAATAATCTTGTGCTCTTTTTTTTCATTTAAATCAGTTGAACGCTTTGATTTTCCCATATTTAACCTACATTTTAATTTCCTATCATTAGATATTTTAAAGTTTTTTCCATGAGTTAATAAATAAACTTGAAATTTATAAATCTAATCACCGACTTATCTGTACCATAATCCAAAAGATAAGACTAATACCTAAGCAATAAAAACTCAAAAATAAGACAATAAATAAAAGAAAAAAATATGCACTTAGCTATTCAGCGGATGACCTGGAATCAGATCTTTTCGATGTACCAGATGCTGAGTTCTGGCATGAAATAATGTATCCGAAAGAGCTTGCGCAGCCTCTTCATTCATCGTTAAAATTTTCGCAATCTTATCAGGAACATCAGCTGACTTTAAAGCTTCAACTTTTGCTCCTAATGTAGTCACTCGAGATTCTTCATAGATTAGATAGTTCCTAACCCTAACATATTGAAGATCAAAGTCATTCTTTGCTCTAGCAACATCCACTCGAATCGTCGGATCTGCCTGCACAAACAACAAAAAACGGGCTAACTCACGTTCTACTGTTACGATGTCTTTATCCATAAACCTCATGATGATTAATACATCATTCTTAATTTTTTCAACGGAACCAAAGACCCGTTCACATAGGACTGCATAATGCAACAGTAACATTAAGAAGTTCTGACGAATTCCTTCCCCTCCCGTTGCAATCTGACTAAGGATAGCATTTCTAATATCTTCATATTGCTTCACCTCTTTTCCTAACGTACTAGCTTCTCGAGTGCCTCTAGACTCAGCCATGGCTCTTTTTATGTTCGCAAAAGTTGGAAAAGCCGATCCTAGCATCCTCTTTAAGCCTCCTGGTTGGGTTCTCCGTTCTAAACTCATCAAGGCAAGCTCTTTATGTAAGGACTCTACTAAATCCTTTAAAACATTATCCAGCACTTCCCTAAATTTTTTAGTTGCTTTTTCAGGAAATATCTTTTGATCAGGATGAGCCCCTATATACGCTTCCAAATCGGCCCGAAGTTGAGGATAAAAGTCAACGATTTCCGCTTCCTTCATATTGGCTGCATCAAACGTCTTAACCACTTGCGTAACGATGTCCATAAACGTCTTGATGTAATATCCATGATCTTTCTTAAAATCCTGCATCATCTTCTTAATCTCTATCTCAATAGATTTAGAATCCAGTTTTTTCCTGCTTTTTGTAAGATACTTATTCTGCAAACTTTCAATCTTCTTCTGATTATATTTATTCAGAATATTTCGCCGCGCTTTCCGATACTCTCGAGATTTTGTCTTCTCTTCTGCTAACGTAGCTAAAATGATTCCAGT
Organism: Candidatus Woesearchaeota archaeon; assembly: GCA_016181345.1. Lineage (GTDB taxonomy): Archaea > Nanobdellota > Nanobdellia > Woesearchaeales > GW2011-AR9 > JACOZM01. Next base: position 3,546 of record JACOZM010000142.1, on the reverse strand, counting down.
AAGAGAAAACATTTTTCCCCGTAAAGTGCTAAGAGGAAGTCTCGCCACAACGCCACCCCCAACAACACTAGCTCCTACCCCAATAATACTGCTTAATAATGCCATGATCATTCACCTCTATTATTTACCTTTGACTATCGAATGATAACCTTATTCGAGATATTATTTACTAAATTATTCTTAAAAAGTATTTAAAGTTATCTGAAATCCAAGCTATGATAGTTAGACAGAAGTGAGATCAGAGATGAATATTTTAAATTAGTCATTTTTCGAGTTCCTCTTTTAATCGCCTAATGATATTCTCAAATTCTAATTCGTTTCTCTCCAGATAATCCTTCCGAATAGTTAATCCGCGGTAATTGATCTCATTTCGTACTTTTCTCAATTCATCAATTTTCTGAGTTTCAAAATCAAAGTCTTTAATCTTTTCTTTGAGATAGGCAATAAGACAAAGATGATTCGCACAATTATAACCATTCTTGTAAAGATGAGCAAAGATAAGTTCCTTGATAATATCATAATAAGCTTCAATTTTCAAAACAATAAACTCATCAGCAACCTTCTTCGCCCAGAACTTTAATCGAAGATTAGCCATCATCAGCATTTGAGTTGACCGTTCTTCGTCAGCAAGAGTTTGAGTGATAACTCTCTCATCAACACATTCTTTCCAGCTCATTTCATTCGCCATATCTTAACCCACCCATAATCCCATTAATAAGCCCGAAATCAAAAATCTGTCAAACTATTTTACTGGATCTTAACGAAACCATATAACACAACCCCATTAATGATATTATTCCGTAGTTCTTTAGAGATATCATTAATATTTTTTTCAAATAGGATATTAATAGTATGTTTTAATTTTTTTTCATATTTGACTAGGTCTAATTTCGACTCTTTTGCTTCTACAAAAATATCGATGTCGCTCTTATAGAGCTTATACTTCTGGTTTTCCGTATTAGCAAAATAAGTAGGGTAAAGAGTAGCTTCTTTTTTATTAATAAGGCTTAATTTTTGCAGATCACTAATATAATTAAGAATGGTAGCATGGCTAAGCTTAAGCTCTCGGGCAATACCCCGAATAGAAAAATCTTTAGCAGGAAACTCCATGAATAGTTCTAGTATTCTATATATATTATTTTTGAACGGTTCATCCATCTTAAGTTAATGGTTAATATTTTAACCAGATGGTTATAAAAATGACCACAAGTATAAATAACTTTCGCTTTGTAACTGCCGTTCTCACACTTTTCAACAGGTTATCAAAACATTTAAATCCCTAACTCCATTTTTAAAAACAATGGTAGCTATTTTTGGATTCAGTGTTAGTCCTTGGATTCTCGGTTTATTAGTCGGCGGTCCAGCCATAGCTATTGGATACAAAGGATTCAGAACTTTTCAAAGATATCGCGCTGAAAGAGGAGAAATAAGTCAAGCTTCGTCAACGTATAGAACTTCTTATGCACAAGAAAAAGCAGCAGAAAGAAGTGAATCTAAAGAGAAAGCTGAAGCCCAAGCTGCCAAAAAAGAAACTACACAAAAAGCCAAAGAAGAAGCCGCTGGAAAACAAGCTCAAGGTGAAGAAGCTAAAGACGCTAAAACTGCTGAAAAAATGGTTGAAACGGAAGGAAAAGCAGAAGTTCAGCAAGCCGAAGCAGAAATTAGAGCATCTCAAGCGGAAGAACAAGCTACAGCTTCTGCAGCAGCAGTAGCAAATATTGTTCAAGATGTTAAAGAAGAAGCGCAAAATAGAGAACAAGTAGAAGCTTATGAAGTCCAAGAAGATGTACAAATTGAAGCCGCAACTGAAAATCTGGAAAATTCTAGAAACACTGCACAAGAATATTTTCAAACTGCGTATGAAGAAATAAAAAAGTTAGTAGAGGCTCTAAGCGAACATTTACACAAAGAAGTGTCTGCTGAAGAAAATAATCTAGAACACCAAAAAAATATGATCCAAAGATTAGGCAGTTCCATTAGCCACTTGAAAATTCTAGCCAGTTCATTAAAAACAGTTTTAGAATTAATCGGAACAGTAGAAGGTAAAGAAAGAAAAAACTTGAATGCCGAAGTTTCTCGAGCTAAAAGCTTAGCTAATAAAGCTGCTAGAGAATTAAAGAGAGCTAATTTAAGTAAGGAAGCTAAAGAAACAAAAGCAGCTTTGGTTAAAAAAGCCGCTGCAGCTGTAAGAGCTCATGAAAAAACCAAAGCCATTAATGCTTCATTTCGAAAAACGTACTCATTATTAAAAGAAGTGATTAAAAAACTGAAACTAGATTGTAATGACCTAAGAAAAATTGAAGGACAGGAAAACCGGTATAAGCAGCATCTTAAAAAAAGAGAACGAGGCCATAGTAAAACATTGCCTAAATTGAAGAGCGCGCAACAAAAAATTTCCCAGCTGCCAAAAAAACAACCAGGATTTGAAAAACTATTGATTGCGTTTGCCAAAATTATGCCAACTTATTTTAAGATCCATATTGAAATGCTTCAAGAGGATATAGAATTAAGAGCAGTCGACAAAGAAATTTTAACTAATAACATTCTTGCCGCTAGAAAGATTGAAGCAATTTTTCAGGAGTTAGCAACTTTAGAAAATACTGAAACTGCTATCGGAGACGCCATTACCGCTACTGCTGCAGAGATCTCCGCTATCCTATCAGCAATTGATGAAGGACAAGTTAGTTCTAGCTTAACTTCCACTGCTCAAGTAGTACAAAAAAAGCAAAGATCAATTACTAATTACAAAAAAGGAGTCTTAAGTAATTTACGTGCTGCCGAACAGATTTTAGAACGTGAAACTGCCGAAGTTACTGTTGAACTCGACAACATTATCCAAAGAGAAAAAGAACATGTCCTTCAGCTCCAAGCCACTCAGCAGCAGCAGCAAGATGTTTTAGGAAAAATGGCGCATACTGCGATTAATATGGGCATAGCTAATAGTATGATTAAAGAAAAAGTTGCTGAAGGCCTTAAGAATCAAGTAGATGCTATGAACACGAATATTGAACAGGAATTAAGAAAAACAGGATAAAAATAGTCAAGTTAACTCCTTAATTTAAAAAGTAAAATAGATAAACGTCACTTCAACTCAATAACCATTCCATCCCATCCAGGATTAACAATTCGTGTCTTGCCAATCTTATCTACAACACCGGCAGTTTCATGCAAATGCCCAGAAATCATTATTTTGGGTTGAATCCTTTCTACAAATTTCCGAAAATCAATATTGCCGACATTTCTTCCTTCCAGCTCATCAACTTTTGTTCCATAAGCCGGCCCATGAGCGACAAAAACAGTTTTCTTTCCGTTAAACTGACCATACCATTCTCGAGCCAGCTTCCTAAATTCTGCATCACGCCGAGAGAATCCATCTCCCCCATATCCTAAAAAAACATAATCTCCAATGACAATAGCTTTCTTATGTAAATCTTCTAAATGAGAAAACTCTTTTAAGAGCTCCGGCAGTCCTTTCAACCCATCTTCATGGTTTCCAGGAATAAAATAAACCTTCTTCCCGATAGAATTTAACATGCCTAACCCTTC
>JACOZM010000141.1 GCA_016181345.1 Candidatus Woesearchaeota archaeon | reverse complement strand
AGCCTTACCTCCGATTGCCCCATATAGGTTTTTATGTGGCTCAGTTCCTCGTCGACCTAGCCAAACCTCTCCATCTAGTACTGGAATTAAGAAGCAAGCGGGCCTATATTCTATATCCATAAAAATCTCTTACTCTCGTATACTTATATTATTATTATTATTATTATTATTATTCATCCTAATCATTATACTCTAATTACTATCCTTATTATTATCATCACATTTTTTTAAATTTTCCCATTAAATATTTATACTCCCTCTAATTCTATCATAAATATGAAACCAGAAGAACGTTTAAAACTCATTAAAGAAGTAGGAGAAGAGATCATAGACGAAGCCGAGCTTCTTGAGGTATTAAAGAAAAAAGAGCACCCCATTGCCTACGATGGGTTTGAACCTAGTGGAAAAGCTCACATCGCTCAAGGCTTATTAAGAGCGATTAACGTCAATAAGATGATTAAAGCAGGTGTAAAATTTAAGATGTATGCAGCCGACTGGCATGGCTGGACCAATTTAAAATTCGGTGGAGATTTAGAGAAAATTCAAATTGCTGGGGATTACTTAATTGAAGTATGGAAAGCCTGCGGTATGGACACGGACAAGGTTGAGTTTATCCGCGCTATGGACGTTGTTGACAGTCAAGAATATTGGAAAAAAGTCATGCGCGTGGCGCAAGTAACTACGGTAAACAGAATCATTCGCTGTGGACAAATTATGGGTAGAAAAGAATCTGAAGTCCAGCAAGCTTCTCAAATCTTCTATCCTTGTATGCAATGCGCCGATATTTTTGAGTTTGATTGTGACATTACACAATTAGGCATGGACCAAAGGAAAGTAAATATGCTAGCAAGAGAAGTTGCTCCAAAATTAGGATATAAAAAACCCATCGTTGTTTCACATCATATGCTTCTCGGCTTAGGAACGCCTCCAGCAACAGAGCTTACCGGAATAGAACGAGCTATCGAATTAAAGATGTCAAAGTCAAAGCCAGATACGTGCATTTTTATGGACGATTCTGCCGAAGAAGTAAACAGAAAATTCAAAAAAGCATATTGTCCTGAAAAAGAGATTAAAGATAATCCAATTTTAGAATACTGTAAGTATATTATCTTTGAAAAGATCTCCACGTTGGCAATTGAACGTCCAGAAAAATTTGGTGGGGATGTCGAATTTTCTTCTTATGCTGATCTAGAAGAAGCATTTGTCTCCGGAAAAATCCATCCAGCTGATCTGAAGCTAGCAACGGCAAAATACATCAATCTTCTTCTCGATCCAGTCCGGGAATATTTTATTCAAAATCCACGAGCGAAGAAGCTTAAGGAAAAAGTAGAAAGCTTTATGGAGAAATAATAACCTCTTTATATCATCAATTTTTTTTTTAATTCTATTTTTAAGGGGTAATCTTTTTTATTCGCTTTCCTTTTTTCTCTCTTCCTTCTAATACTACAAACGTATAATTCTTGAAATATTTCTCGATAACACGTTTAATATCCTTTTGCGTTACTGCTTTTATTTTAGCTACAAAACTATTGATGTCATGTGCACTGCTGGATTGCTCCCAGAACAGAAGTTGATCAGCCCTTTTTTGTGGATCATCAATATCTAGATAAAATTCTCCTTCGATTGCAGTCTTAGCTTCTTTTAACATTTTTGAGGGGATATTTTTTAACCCATAGAGTTCTTTAAGGATCAATTCTTTCGTCTTCTCCACATTACTATGATCAACACAAGCATAAAGGGCAAAGTATCCATAACTGACTTCCGCCACATGCTGCGAACCTACATCATAGGCCAGGCCTAACTTTGTCCGTATCTCTGTAAACATGATACTGCTTTGTCCTCGGCCCATGATCGTATTGATAAGTTCTAGGGCGTAAGCATCATCATTATTCTTTGGGACCGTTTTAAATCCTAGGATAAAATACGTGTTAGTAATATCCTTTTTTTCTTTTGTAACGATGTTCCTTTTTTCTTTCGGCTCTAATCGGGTTAAATCAAGATGCACAACAGGCTTTCGTGTAAAGGCAAAGTTCTGTTCTACTTCTTTTTTCCAGTTCTTTACATCTCCGACAATAGAGATAACCATATTATTCGGGACGTAATACTTCATAAAATATGCTTTGATTTTCTCTTGATTTAAGCTAAGGATATTCTCCTTTTCCCCATACGTCGGATTCCTGCAGGGGTGCTTCTTAAACAACGTTTTCTGGAGAAGGATCCACTGATAAAATCTTGGCTCATCATTGACCATCTCAATTTCTTTTAAGACGATATTTTTTTCTCGCTCAATATCTTCTGGGCGAAGGAGAGGATTTTGCAGGATATCAGCTAAAACCCCAATAGCCACAGAAAAATGTTTTTTTAATACGCGAACATAGAAACACGTTCGTTCATTAGACGTATAGGCATTAATATCTCCGCCTATTTTTTCAATTTCGTTGGATATTTCCCGATTAGTAAGACGTTTTTTCGTTCCTTCGAAGAGAATATGCTCTAAAAAGTGAGAAATTCCTCGTTCTTGGCTATTTTCATGATTACTTCCTGCTTTGATCATGACTTGAATGACTACAGATCTACTGCTAAATTTCTCATAGATAACGGTAAGTCCATTAGCTAAAACCTCTTTTTTCATAGATGAAATGTTATTTTTAGGATTTATAAGGGTTTTGGAAAAAAGTACGTATTCAGTTCGGTCAAAAATTGTGGCTTGGTCAAGAGGTAAAATCCATTTTGAGCTTTGTTAAACAAGTCTAGTTGCCTGACTTTTAGCTTAAAATAAATGCTAAATCATTGCTTATCCATAAGGTCAGGCTGGATTTTACGATCTGCCACTATTTTTAATATGGAACTAAATACGTACGGAAAAAAGTAAGGCCTCCGTAATCTGAATCAAAATTGGTTATTAGAAACATTTTTATCTCTATCGGATATACTAGTTCAGATGAAATTATCTGCATTCCAATCGTATCTCCGAAAAGAAAAAATAGATCTTGCTGTACTTTTCCATCCAGACTCAAATATAACCTACTTTACCCAGATGAAGCCATCATCTGCGATATCAGTGATTAAGCCCAAAGGGGCTGACTTTTACCTTTCTCTATTGGACAAATGGCCCCAACTCAGAGGGATCACCATTAAAAAATTAACTAAAGGATGGGAGAAAGAACTATCAAATAAAAAAGTTAAAACTGTTGGAGTCAATAAATCTTCCTTATCTTTAGAATCCTTCGAAAAACTCCAGAAAATATATCCTTCTGCTAAATTTGTTGATATTGGAGAAGAAGTTGTCCGGATTAGAGAGCTTAAAACTCCACGGGAAATAGAGTATACTTCTATAGCTTGCCAAATAACCTCTGATGCATTTACCGCCTTAATTAAAGAGCTTCAGGCTAAACGGCTGAAGACTGAACAAGACGTCGCTTTTTTCCTTGAAAGATTTATGAAAAGTAAAGGTGCAGAGTTGGCTTTCCCCACCATTGTTGCTTCAGGTAAAAACTCTTCTATTCCTCATCATCCCACGTCAACAACAGAACTAGTTCCTGGATTTTTACAGCTTGACTTTGGCGCTCAGTGGAAAAATTATTGCGCTGATATGAGCCGTGTCCTGTATCTTGGCCAACCGACAGAGCAGGAAAAGAAGATGTACTCTAAACTATTAGGAGTACAGGAAAGAACAATCCAACAGGCAACAGAAGGAGTTCCCTTTAAAAAATTGGATGAATTTAGCCGAAAATTATTAGAAAAAGAAGCTAAGTATTTTGTCCATGGTCTAGGTCACGGAGTGGGCATAGATATCCATGAGCATCCCGTTTATGGTAAAAAGAATGCACGGCTTCAGAAGAGTCAAGTGTTTACCATCGAGCCCGGAATCTATTTCCCAAATAAATACGGATTAAGGATTGAAGACACGCTGGTTTTTGATGGACAGGCAAGAATTTTAACAACTGCTCCTAAGGATCTGGTAGCGATAGACCCATACAAATAAGGATTCATTTATTTTAATCATTCAGTTCTTTCTATCGCACTAAAAATATCATACCAAACTAAATCAAACCACAAATCTTTTAAATCATAGTAAAATTAGCCAAAATTAAACCTAAGGGCTAATTTTATAGGTATAAAATTCGCAATTAAATATTTGATCTTTTGCGATTTTAGTACATAGTAAAGTTGGCAAACAATTAAAC
>JACOZM010000140.1 GCA_016181345.1 Candidatus Woesearchaeota archaeon | reverse complement strand
GCTTCAATTCCGGGCAGAGTTCCTTTGGCCAAAAATTCCAGCATTGCGCCGCCGCCGGTGGAGATAAAATCAAAATTTTTCTCGGCTTTGAATTTGCGGATCGCGGCAACGGTATCTCCCCCGCCCACGACTTTATAGGCTCTGGATTTTCCCAACTCTTTGGCAAAAGTCTTCGTTCCGTATTCAAATCCTTTTTCGCAAATCCCCAAAGTCCCGTTCCACAAAATGAATTTCGCATTTTTAGCGAGTTCCCCCAAAATTTTTACGGTTTTGGGGCCCGCGTCATAAATCACGCCGCCTTTCTCAACCCAATCTTCAGGCAAAATAATTTTCGGGGACCATAGAATTTGTTTTGGAATTTTAACGTTCTCAATTTTGGATTTTCCAACCGAAACGCCGCGTTGGGCCAAAAAAGTATTAGCAATCGCCCCGCCAACAAAAACCGCGTCAGCCGTTTTCAGAAACCGCCTTATCAGCGGCTCTTTTGTTTCAAATTTTTTGCCGCCGAGTATCAACAAAAACGGATGCTTCGGTTTGAAAAATTTGGAAAGATTTTTCACCTCTTTTTGAAAAAGAGGGCCCGCCTCATGCGGCAAAAAGATCGGGAGCCGAACGATGGAGGCGTGTTTTCTGTGGGATGCCGAAAAAGCTTCGTTGACGTAAACATCGCCACAAGAAGCCAATCTATGCGCGAATTTCAAATCGTTTGTTTTTTCCCCATTGTTTAGCCTTATGTTATCAAAAAGCACGACGCGCTCACGGATATCTTCTCGCATATACGGAATTTCTCCTCGCAAAAATCTAACTTTCGTCCGCAATAAACGCTCAAGCGCGCGATGCACGGCGTCTAGGCGAGGGGTTTTGCCGCTCAATTCTAAATGCGTAATCAAAAAAATCTTATTTTGGGCTTTTAGAAATCTTCGTATAGTCGGAAGGGTTTCGCGAATTCTGAAATCATCAACAATTTCTCCGTCTTTCAGCGGTACGTTAAAATCTACTCTCAAAAGAAAACCTTCTCCTCAAAGAAAATCTATTTCTACTATTAATTCTTCCACCAAAAAACTAACGTCAAAAAATAATAACGGTAACACTAATCTTGGAAACAAGGATCAAGAAAACAACGGCATTGTCGTTACTGCCGCTCTACCGTATGCTAATGGAAATATCCATATCTGCGCTTCAGATATGCACGGAACTCCGGTAGAAGTCAATGCTAAAAAAGCTGGCAAGGAACCTGAACAATTTGCCAATGAGTTCTGGGAGGAACATCAAAAAGATTTTGCACAGTTCCAGATCAAATTTGACAACTACTATAAAACTCACTCTCCGGAGAATAAGAAACATGCCGAATCCTTTTTTACCACATTAAAAGAAAAAGGGTATATCTACATTAAGGAAGTCAGTACCATCTATTGTAAAAACTGCGCTAGGTATCTTCCGGATAGATTTGTGAAAGGAACCTGTCCAAACTGTACGGCAGAATCTCAATATGGTGACATCTGCGAATCATGCAGCTCGACGCTAAAAGGAACAGACTTAATCAATCCAAAATGCACGATCTGCAGCAAAACTCCAGTCTTAAAAGACTCTAAACACTATTTTTTTGCGTTAAGCAAATTTACGAAGACCTTGGAATATTGGCTCAATGAAGCGAAGTCTGGCATTCAACCAGAAATACGTAATCAGCTGAAAGAATGGATCACAAAAGGGTTGGAAGATTGGTGTATCTCTCGAGATTCTCCTTATTTTGGGTTTGAAATTCCAGGAAGCAAGAAAGAAACAGGAGAAGTAAAATATTTTTACGTCTGGCTTGATGCACCGATAGGATATATCTCTTCAACAGAAAATTATTGTCAAAAAAAGGCTAACCTAAACTCAAATAGCAAACGCACATGGGAAGATTATTGGAAGAAAGGAAAAGTTCATCATTTCATTGGCAAAGATATTGTCTACTTTCATTATTTATTCTGGCCAGCAATGTTAACTGCTATGGACATTCCCCTGCCAACGTTGACAACGCACGGATTTATTACGGTTAATGGACAAAAGATGAGCAAGTCTCGGGGAACATTTTTTACTGCAAGGGATTTCCTTAAGCTTTATCCAGCAGAAGCTTTACGATTTTTCTATGCCTCAAGACTAGACAGAAAAGTATCTGATGTGGATCTAAATTTTGAAGATTTTATTGCTGTGAACAATAATGTCTTAGTTGGTAGCCTAGGGAATTATTGTTATCGTGTTTTGACGTTTTCCCAGAAAAATTATGGGGAAGTAGGCCTCCCGGCTAATTCTTCTAAGAGTATCTCTTCTGAATCGGAGAAAGAAAGAAAAAAACTGGAGAAGGAAGTATTAGCTTTAGTTGAAAGCGTGAAACACCATTATTTCCAGGAAGATTTCAAATCTGCAGTTCAAGAGATCATTAAAGTTGCTGACATTGGCAACAGTTATTTCCAAAATTCAGAAGTATGGAAAGATAAAGATTCTCCAGAAAGCAAGGTAAAAGTAGGTTGGTGTGTGAACTTGGCACGAATCCTCGGTATTATTGCTAGTCCGATTATTCCGCAGTTCTCTCAAAAGATTAGAATGGCATTAAATGAGAAGAATCAAGGAACAACCGATCAAAAGAACAATAATAATCATGCGTCATGGGAAGATATCCATTTTTCCTGGAGTGGTACTTTAAAGCCGGTAGAAAAGCTCGTGGAGAAAATAGAATTGGTTGCAGAAACAAAAGGTAGTGGAAAAGGTATTGAACAATTCTCCTTGCCAGATTACAGTGTTTCTCCTGATGTAGATGCATTGGGAGTTAAAGTACGCTTAGCATATCTTAGTGGTCTAACTATCAAGAAGAAGCATGAAGGAATTGAAAGAATAAAGAAAGAGGTGTTGAACAATATTTCTAATTTTGAACGAAAAAATATTTTTGAAGAATATTCTTCTATCGATCGTAAGACCGGTGTTGATTCCAATAAGCATCCTAATGCTGTCATCAATTTATTTAAGCTTATCAAAGAAAAAGGAAAGCTTCCTCAAATAAATACCGTCGTTGATTTGTATAATGTTGCTTCAGTTGAAAGTTCTATTGCTATGGCTACGCATGATCTCCGTAGAATTGAAGGAAAGATAGAAGTCCGCTTTTCAACTAAGGATGAACATTTTATATCTTTAGACGGAACACAAGAGAAACTTTCAGAAGGGGAGGTTATTTATGCTGATGCCCATAAAATTATTGGGCGTTTTTCAAAACAATGTAAGCAGACGATAACCACCAGCGAGTCTAAGGAGATTATCTTGGTAGCTTTCGGGAACGCATTCATTTCCGATGCGGACATGGATAAAGTAATAGAACAAACCTGCCAACGCATTATAAAATTCAATGGCGGAAGCTATAAGGTACTGCCGACAATGAAGCCTCCAACATTTCCATTACAAATGCACGTTGGAAAAATTATTGAGGTCAAAGATCATCCTCAAGCTGATAGTTTGTATCTCTTAAAAGTAGATCTTGGAGAAAAATCAAGCGGTGGTCTAGGCATCAAACAAGTCGTAGCCGGATTAAAAAAATTCCTTTCTAAGGAAGATTTATTGAATCGAAAGGCCGTCTTTTGCACCAACATTAAGCCTGCAAAGATAAGAGGCGAATTATCTGAAGTTATGGTCATGGCTCCGGATGATGGAGTTCATGTAACGTTAATTGATGCTGACCGAACTCCTTTGGGAGAAGAAGTTCATTTTTCGGGATTAGAATCAGGAAAACAGGAAATTACTTTTGAAGAATTTACTCAATTAGTTATGGAAGTCCATGAAGTTGACGCCCATGGGAAGGGAAAAGTGTTCTTTGAAGGAAAAAAATTATCTTCTAAAGTAGAGGATATGGTCGTTTCTGGAGTAAAGGAAGGATCGAGAGTTAAATAAGGATCGAAAGTGAAATATGGATTGTTAGAATTTAGTAGTCTTTTCATTTCTTAACTGGGTCTGATACCCCGCAGCTCTGCTGCGATTGGGATTTTTTATTTGATTGATCTGATAAACAACCACATTAAATTTGTTTTTTTTGTCCATCTCATTTTAGACGTAAAAAACAATAACCTTTATATATCATGTTAGTTTACTTCTCTCTATAACTATGAGCTTAAAAAGAGGCCGTTTAGGTAGAGGTAATTCTAGTCCTATTGCTAATTTTTTTGGATCACCTAACACTATTATTGATCAACGTATATGCCCGGATTCTGGGAGTGTTTATTGCAGAGGGAGAATGTGGCGGGAAGGGCGGACGGATGAAAAACGGGGTGATTATCCTTGAGTGAGTTAGTAGCGTCTGATGATGTTAGTACTAAAATATTTACCCTCCGAGGAAGGCAGGTTATTTTGGATAGAGATTTGGCTGTATTGTATGGTATCGAAACAAGGGCATTGAAACAAGCCGTAAATCGAAATAAAAAGCGATTTCCCTCTGATTTTATGTTTATCATCAATCAAAATGAAATAGAGATGATGGTGTCACAAAATGTGATACCTTCAAAACAGTTTTTGGGTGGATCTCTTCCCTATGCTTTTACTGAGCAAGGTGTAGCCAATTTATCCAGTGTTTTAAATAATGATAAAGCCATTGATATTAATATTAAGATAATGCGAGCATTTGTAGCGATGAGAAGATTCATCTCTTCTAACGTGCAAGTGTTTCAACGATTGGATCGGATTGAGTTAAAGCAGATTGAACATGATAAGAAATTTGAACAAGTCTTTAAAGCAATTGAAGATAGAAGCATTAAACCATCAAAAGGAATATTCTTTGACGGGCAGGTTTTTGATGCCCATAAGTTTATTTCCAGTTTGATTAGAAGTGCTAAAAAAAGTATAACTTTAATTGATAATTATGTTGATGAATCTGTGTTTGCTTTATTTTCAGAATGTCAAGGTATTAAGATCATTATTTACACTCAAAACGTAACTCCAAAATTAGAATTGGATGTCCAGAAATTTAATTCTCAATATGGAAGCTTGGAAATTAGGAAGTTTATTAAATCTCACGATAGATTTATGATCATAGACGAAGAAGAAGTTTATCACTTCGGCGCTTCATTGAAAGATTTAGGGAAGAAGTGGTTTGCTTTTTCCAGCTTTAAGAAAGAAGCTTTAGAAATATTAAACAAATTAAAATGAAAAAGAGAATAGGTGTGATGATAGTAGTATTTATCCTAGTTCTATCTAGTTTTACCGTTTTAGCTGAACCTCAAGAAGAAGACTGCAATTTCTGGTGCAAAATTACTTCCTTGTTTACTCCCCGCGAGAATCTTGCCGGCTCAGCTACTTGCACAGGTTTCTGGGAGTGTTTGTTGCAGAGAGGGAATTTAGCGGGGAAAACAGATGAATAAAA
>JACOZM010000139.1 GCA_016181345.1 Candidatus Woesearchaeota archaeon | reverse complement strand
GAAGTCCAGGAAGAGATTAAAGATATTGTCCGTGACGATTGTCTAGATGAAGGAGTTATTATCAAAGCAGATACGATCGGCGGTTTAGAAGCTCTTAGAACATTGCTCCAGGAAAAAAACATTCCTATCAGTAGTTCGCGGATAGGAGACGTTTCCAAGATGGACCTTTCTAAAGTTGAAACGATGAAAGAAAAAGATGAATTTCTTGGTGTTATTCTCGGGTTTAACATTGCTGTTCCTAATGATATCGTTGAGTTAGCTAAAACAAAAAATATAAAGATTATTACGAACGATGTTATTTATCGTATCATTTTGGATTATGAAGAGTACGTCTCCGGATTAAAAAAAGAGATCGAAATGAGAGAGTTAAATCTTCTTGTTCGTCCCTGTAAATTTATGGTGATGTCCGGCTATGTGTTTAGACAAAGCAACCCTGCTATTACGGGAGTAGAAATTGAAATAGGACAGATTAAGACCGGCTGCCCAATCATGGATGCTCACGGAAAAAACATTTCTTCAGTTAAAGCTATGCAGGACGGAAAAGAAAATGTAACTGTTGCTTTGCAAGGCCGGCAGCTAGCGATGAGTCTTGATCATGTAACGATTGGAAGGCAGGTAAATGAAGGAGATTTTTTGTATTCTGACATATCTGAAGAAGATTTCAAGAAGCTGAAAGTACTCAAGAAACATCTTTCAAAAGCAGAGATAGAGGTTCTGAAAGAAATTGCGGAGATTAAACGAAGTGATAATCCTGTCTGGGGAGTAGGATAAAGTTATAAAATGCATGATTTATGTTTATCTCATGTAAATCAAAAAATGAGACCATTAATCAAAACGATTATAATCAGCAAATCCTAAATCACCATGACCTTCTTCTCGTTCTAACCTTCTTGCTTCTACGGTTGCAGCAACACCAATATTAAAACGCGGATTACCACGCATCCCCATTCCATACTGTCGCAATTCTTCCATTGACAATCCCGGAATTCCTGGTCGTGAATAGACACTGCTCGCAGCATCATACAAATGATATTCAATTCCTGCCATTTTAAAATCCCCCTAATCTTTAAACGACTCAAAAAAGTATATTCTTTATATATTTTATGCTAAAGGAAGTAAGGATAAAAAGAAATTAAACAAATCTTATTGATTATGATACTAATACAAGTTGCTGTTCTCAGAAAAACACGTACGCTATTCCTAAATATTTAAATAGAAAGAGAATATTTCATCTAAAGGTGTTGATGATGAAAAGAACGGTGATTATTATATTTATTATGAGCATTATATTGATAGTTGGATGTTCTCCTCAAAAAGAATTAACTCAAGAGCAAATAGCTAATATGAGCGATGAAGAGATTTATGCCTATTATGAAGAAGACGCTCAAGCCATAGCTGGAGAGGCAGATGCTTCTGGACTAACGTTTACCTGTGAAGATAGTGATTTTGGAAAGATGTACATTATTAAAGGAACAACTACTGGTACAGTTATAATAGGAAGAGTAACAACTCCATTGAGTCCTAAAACAGACCAATGTGAAGATAGTGTTACATTAAAAGAATTTTATTGCGATAGAGGTACTCATCGGAGATTATCGATTTCTTATACTTGTGAACAAAATTGTTTAAATGGAGCCTGTGTAACCTGTAGAGATAATGATGAAGGAAATGACATAAACATAAAAGGAGTAGTAACTAATGGAAAAAGTACTACGGGAGAGATCCTATCACCACAAATAGATAATTGTTATGCAAAAAGAGGGTCTAGAGGAAATGTACTTGCTCAATATGAGTGTAAGTCAGATGGAGAAGTAAAGAGAACAGTTATAGACTGTCCAGCGACATCTCCAAATTGTGGAGATGGTATCTGTAGATATTAAAATTCAAACAATTTATTTATATAAACTGAAGTTAAATGAAACGTAATGCAAATATTATCCATCTTAAACACTCGAGACATCAAGAAGATACGCGAAGCGTTGATCCAGCAGTTCGGCTTTTTCTTTAAGGACGATTACGCTTATCTAAAGAATGATAAATACCGAGTTTTTATCATCAATAAAGATATTTCTCAATTAGAATTAAACAATTTGATTATTGACAAAACGGGATTATATTTCGGCGAGATTATGAAAAACGGCGAATTTAGGTTAAGCAAAGAAGGAGCCCAATTATTAGTTCATAAAGCTCAAGAATTGAAGGAAAAATTACATAATACTATTGAATTAAATCAAAATCAAGTTAAGGAATACTTCCAAGGTTTTGATTTACCATACAATTTTGGCGCAGAAAACAAACAAGTCTTATTATTCTATGAAAAAAATGTTTTAGGCTGTGCCAGATATAAAGAAGGCAAGATCCTGAATTTTCTGCCTAAAATCCATCGCGGAGAAGTTATTATTTGAAAAGAAAAATTAATTATAAACTTCTTTCCGGTGATCAAAACAATTGATAACAATCTTATTCCCATCTAGTCGATAAATAATCCTACATGGGGGAATTCTTAAGCTACGATGATTTTTCCATTCATACTTCAACGGCTTTCCTGCTTCTGGAATTTCAGCAAGTTTTTTGAGTTGTTTAATAATTCTTAATCGTGTTGTCTTATCCTTAATCTTCTGAAAGTCATTCTTAAATTCTTCAGAAAAGATTATTTCCATGTTCTCAAACTCTTAAATATATGCTCGTCAATTGTTTAGTGCATTAATAAATCGTCTATTTCCTCATCACTCATAGAAGTATCTGCTTTCGTAAACTTCCCAACTTTAACCTGCTCTTCACTTCGTTCAATCATCTCCAATAAATGCATATCCTTAGCTAAAACTTCTTTTTGAATCATTTTTAATAAGATATTCCCTCCTTCATTAAAGATTAAAAATTGCGTAAATGGTTTTATTCCTGCCTCCTTTCTAATTCCTACAGGTATAACCACCTGGCCATTTTCAGACATTTTTGTTATTGCTACTTCCATATTCTCACCAAAATACAATACATTTTAATATTAAAACTTATAGTATATTTAAGCTTTTTGCTCGAAATCTAAGTTAAGCCAATTGAACTATTCTAAACATGTTTTTAGTATTGACACAATCGGTTGAGTAAAATTTGCCATCTGCAGACCTCAATTTCAGTTGTCCGATTTTTTCGGACACTTCAAAAATAACTAAAGCTTTCTTTTCTTCCATATTATCTTGAAGCCCAGCTTCTTTACATACCTTATCCGCACCTGTCCAGTGGGGAGTAGATTAAGTATATTAGATATTAAAGCTTTAGAAAAGCAAAACTAATTGAGTTCATTCTTAATTCCTTCAGGGAAATCAATAAATATTATCATGATGATCATAGTCCAGAATCTTTACTACCTTATTCTCCTGATCTACCTCATAAATTAAAACAAAAGATTTATCGATATGAACTCTCCGAGAGCCTTTCATATCTCCCCTTAATGGTTTAAAGTGAAGAGGATTGTCTAAAATTTGGGCAATTTTTTTATTTATAATTTCTAATTGTTTTTTGTTTTTTTTGGCTATCTTACTAAATAGTTGATCTAGTTCCTCAGAAATCTCTATTGAGTATGTCATTCTGATAATCCACACTACAATCCATATCTATCTGCAAAACTCTTTACTTTGATAAACTTACCTTTCCTTATTCGGTCTAATTTTTCTAAGTATTCTGATTTTGCAACCGGGTCTTCTTCAATCATTGATTCCATAAACCTTTCTATCTGTTTACTCATACTAATGCCATACCCTTTACAAAAACTAGAAAATTTATTGTAAACTTCTTCTTGAACATTAAAAGTCTTTAAGACCATATTAATCACCTAGTTATTTAATATTTAATAAGATTATTTAAATCTTTTGTTTAAAATCATGAATATTCCAAAAACAATCAGCCCAATCTTCAATTCTACTTAAAACTTCCAAAACATTTATATAAAAGTTACTATTTTAAAGTAAAAACTATCACAGTGAGGTCTTTAAAAATGATAAAGAAATTGCTAGCAATACTATTTTTATTAATTATGGTCATCGGCTTTGTCGTGCCCGGAGTTTTGGCTACTACACCTCCGGTTGTAAATCCGGATACATACACAACGAATGAAGACACAGCTACTACTTTTACTCCTTTAGAAAATGATAACGATAACGCAGATGGAACTGCATTAAGCATTACAACGTATACTAATCCTGCTCAAGGAACTTTAAGTAAAACGGGGAATACTTTAAC
>JACOZM010000048.1 GCA_016181345.1 Candidatus Woesearchaeota archaeon | reverse complement strand
TTTCCGGGGGTGGTTCTTGAAAAAATGTATTTAGGTCCTTTTAAGGTAACAAATACTATGGATAGGTTTGCTGTAACTGCTAAAGTTGAGGGATCCGGTCTTTTTAGTCAGCTTGGTGAGATGACTCATGCAATATCCCGAGTACTTTTAGAGATTGACAAGGAGAACTTCCGTGGGTTTCTTAGAAAAGAAGGATACTTGACTCGGGATTCACGAGAAAAAGAGCGAAGAAAAGCTGGTCTTGCCGGAAAAGCCCGCGCTGGCAAACAAAGCCCGAAACGATAACATTTCTCCTATTAAATTATATGGTTTTATAGTAAAATAACCTTATATGAAAAATCAAAAATATCTTAATTTTAATGTTGTCATCACTCAAGACGAAGATGGTATCTATGTTGCCGACTGTCCTGCTATTCCTGGTTGTCATGGGCAAGTTTTTGATGTTCTTGGTTCTTATGTTATTTTATTTGAAAAAGATGTTGAAGTAACCACAAAATTAGTAGGTCACGAATTAGGTCATGTGGTCTTGCATTTAGCTGAAATGAGTAAATTATCAAGATATTCGCAATGGGAAAGAAGAGTGATGAGAAGTTTTCTTCAGGATGGGCGAAAAAGGATCGGTGATACTCCTCAAGAAAATGCAGAAGCAGATTATTTTAGCGAGTATTGGAATAGAAAATTGGATGGTGTTGATTGGTTACGAGGCACCGTCATTGAAGATTTAGATGATTTATAATCTCTATTCCACCGTCACACTTTTAGCTAGATTTCTCGGCTTGTCGATATCACATTCTTTTCGATCAGCTAAATGATAGGCGAATAATTGTAATGGGATAGCAGAGAGGAGAGGATAAAAAATAGGATCAGTTTTTGGGATAAAGATAATATTGTCAGCAACCTGTTTTATTTTTTCATCTCCTTGCGTTGCTAAAGCAATCACTTTTCCTTTTCTGGCTTTAATCTCTTCAATATTGCTTAGCGTTTTATCATAAACTTCATCTTGTGGGCAAAGGGCTAATGTAGGAGTCTCTTCAGAAACTAAGGCAATCGGGCCGTGTTTTAGTTCTCCGGCAGGATAGGCTTCAGCATGGATGTAGGAAATTTCTTTTAATTTTAATGCTCCTTCTAAGGCTAATGGAAAATTCATATTTCTGCCGATGTAAAGAAAATTTGAATAGTTAAAATATTGTTCTGATAATTCTTTGATTTCCTTATTTAAACTTAAAGTCTCTTTGATTTTTTCAATGAGAGAACTACTGTTCATCTTTTTCCCAGCTAATTGGAAAGCAAGAAGATATAAGCAGACTAATTGTGAGGTAAAGGCTTTTGTTGAAGCCACTCCTATTTCTAATCCGGCACGAGTATAGATGACGTGATCAACTTCTCGAGCAATCGTTGAATCTATAACATTAATGAAGCCCAAGGTTTTTGCTCCTCTCTGCTTAGCTAATCGTATTGCTGCAAGCGTATCGGCAGTTTCTCCGCTTTGGGAAATAGCAATAACAATGTCGTCTTTACTTACAAGAGGATCTTTATATCTGAATTCAGAAGCAGTTTCGTTGATGACTGGAATTCTAGCTATTTTTTCGA
Organism: Candidatus Woesearchaeota archaeon; assembly: GCA_016181345.1. Taxonomy (GTDB): domain Archaea; phylum Nanobdellota; class Nanobdellia; order Woesearchaeales; family GW2011-AR9; genus JACOZM01. Next base: position 2,684 of record JACOZM010000048.1, on the reverse strand, counting down.
TAAGATACTTACCTACAAGTCCGGCATAACTAGCTGTTCCACACGCAACGAGGATTATTTTTTGAAGTGATTTATTTTCAAACTCCTCTGCTTTTTTCGGCATCAGAAAAGGTATTTTTTTTATCTCTAACTCTAATTTTAAAGATTCAGCAATGACTTGCGGCTGTTCAAAGATTTCTTTGAGCATGAAATGCTTGTATCCTGATTTCTGGGCTTGCTCGAGATCCCAATCAATTTTTTTTATCTTCAATTCTTTCTTTTTTCCATTGAAGTCAAATATTTCTACATCTTTATGACGTATTCTGCTGAGTTCAAAATCATTTAGATAAACGACATTCTTCGTATGTTCTACTAAAGCAGAAACGTCGGAAGCAAAAAAATTTTCATTGTTTCCAAGTCCGATCACTAAAGGGCTCCCGTTTCTAGCCCCGATGATCTCTTCAGAATTATTTTTTAAGACACAAAATGCATATGCTCCTTTCAGTCTTCTAATAGTTTTGAGGACAGCATCTTTTACATCTCCCGAATAATGTTTAGCTAAAAGATGGACAATAACTTCCGAGTCAGTCTCTGAAGAAAATTGGACGCCTTGTTCTCGTAATTCTTCTTTTAATTCTAAATAGTTTTCAATTATCCCATTATGGACAACAGCAAATTCTTTTTTTTCGTCGAGAAAAGGATGAGAATTTTTGTCAGCAGGCAATCCATGAGTGGCCCATCGTGTATGTCCGATACCTATTTTTCCTGGAAGTATTGCTGAATAAAGTCTGGAAACACGGCCTTTACTTTTGAAAATATGTAGAGTATTATTATTATTATTATTGGTTTTATTACCATTATTGGTTTTATTACCATTATTATTTCTATTAATTTCGGATGTTTTATTTTCCTTGTTATCAATAACTGCTAATCCTGCAGAATCATAGCCACGATATTCTAGCTTTTCCAACCCGGAGATGAGAATCTTGCTTGCTTCTTTATTTCCGATGTAACCGATAATGCCGCACATGGCTTTAAGAAGAAAAATTTTGCTTTAATAATGTTGTGGTTTTATAGTCTGGAAATGGGGATTGTGTGAAGGCTTAAGATTAGTTTGAAAGGCTATTTTCTTTCCAGAAGATTTTCTTTTTGACTTGTTCATGAGTATAGAATTTTCCATCTCTTATCTCTGCTCTAGCTTGCTCTATTCCCTTTTTAGTCTTTTCACTTAAAATAAAATCGTCTGTTTCCATTTTTAGTTCATATACTTATTTTAATCTATAAATTTATCGTAGGGAAATAGTTTCGGGATACTACATCTACATTTTTCCCCATAACCTTACAAAAATTTAACTTCAATTTTTGAGATTTCCTAACGGAATCTTAGAAAAATGAACATTATTTTTCAGCTTTCTTCCAGAAACCTTACAAAATTGAACACTAATTTTGAGATTTCTTATCAGAAATCTTTATAAAACACTCCCATTTTTAGAGGGATATTACCTATGACTTAAAGCAATGAGGTAACTAGATTCTTAGTTACGCATTATATTGTTCATAGCGGAGGTTAATAAAATGTCCGATGATGCAAAAATATTAGAAGCGGTGGAAATCGCAAGAACAAGTGGAAAAATAAGAAAAGGAGCTAACGAAGCAACGAAAGCAATTGAAAAAGGGCAAGCCAAAATGGTTGTTTATGCTGCTGATGTTTCTCCAAAAGAAATTGTCATGCACTTGCCTTTACTTTGTAAAGAAAAAAATATTTCTTGTTTTGCTGTAGCGAAAAAAGAAGATCTTGGCGCTGCTGCCGGATTAGCTTTAGGAACTGCTGCAGTAGCTATCGTTAAAGAAGGAGAAGCAAAAGGAGCAGTTGACGGCTTAACTAGAGGCTCTTCATCTAGAACTGAAAAGAAAGGAAGAAGTGAGTAAAGATGGCCAATAAGTTAGTCAAGAAGAAGGAAACTGAGGAAATTACTCAGGTTGAAGGTGAGATTAAATTCTTTTCGGGTATTCCTGCTGAAGTTAAAGAGATTGTTTCTCGGGCTGGAACAAGGGGAGAATTAACTCAAGTCATGTGTTTAGTTTTAGACGGTCGAGATAAAGATAAATCCATCCGAAGAAATGTTAAAGGCCCAGTGCGAGTAGGCGACATTTTAATGCTCTTAGAGACAGAGATTGAAGCTCAAAGGCTAGGTGGAGGAAGGAGGTAAGTTAACATGCCACGATGCGCTTTTTGCGGAAATGAAATCGAGAAAGGGCTAGTTAAAATGTATGTTTACACTAGCGGAAAAATAATTCACTTTTGCTCTAAAAAATGTGAAAAGAATTTACTTATTTTAAAAAGAAAACCTTTGGAAACCAGATGGACAGAATTTTATCGCCGAGAGCATAAGAAAGGCGAGCCCAGAAAAGTTTCTAAGGATGATAACAATAAAGAACAAGAACAAGTAACTGAGGAAAAAGGTGGAGATCAATGAAAGTTGAAAGAACTTTAATCCTGGCAAAACAAGATGCAGTTCATCGAGGTTTAGTCGGGGAGATTATCACCCGTTTTGAACAAAAGGGTATGAAGATCGTCGGGATGAAAATGGTCATTCCAACAAGAAAGATGGTCGAGATGCACTATGCAGATGATGATGCGATGTGGACTGCAACTGGAGAAAGAACCATTGAAAATTGGAAAGCCAAAGGGAAAAAAGCAACTG
>JACOZM010000045.1 GCA_016181345.1 Candidatus Woesearchaeota archaeon | reverse complement strand
GATTGTACCATCGGAAATATCGTCTGAAGAAACTATGCCATCTTTAATTTTTGCAGAGGTTACAGCGCTGTCTGCCAAGTCGTCTGTGCCGATTGTGCCGTCTTTGATTTTGGAAGAAACTACTGAATTGTTTGCAAGATCTGATTCGCCAACTTCACCATCTTTAATAGTAAGCGAAACAAACGTAGCAAAAATACTGGCGTTCCAAACCATCAAAAATATTGCTCCAGCCCCATAAAAGAAACTTAATAAAAAAAATATAACTGCTACGCCTAAATTATTAACAAATAAATTAAGGCTATGAACAAGATGATTTGCTTCAAAATTTTTAATTTGTTCAATCGTTATTTCTCCACCTAACACTTTCATCTGTTCACCTACTGTCGTACTTAACCCCAATCCAGAAGCACCTAAGAAAAAAATAACTAAGATATATGCAATAAACACTCCAACAGATAGAAAGAGATAAATCTCAAAGATACTTCTATGGTTTTGAAAAAATCGTTTAACTCCATCACTTCGTTCTTTTTCTTCTTCAAATGAAAGAAGGTTAATTAAGCTAGGGACTAATAATAGGGTAACTAAAAATAAAAGTGATACAGAAAATTTATCCTTGAAAAAAAGATATCCAGTAATAGCAGCAATAAAAGTATAAGTCAAGCCTAAAAAAATAGCATAAAGAGGCCTTCGCCTCAGCCATTCGATGCTGACTATTTGTTCTAATACCATCCAATGACCTCTTTTTTAATTATCATGAACAAGGAACAATAAAGGTAGATTAATAAAAATGAAAGACAAATTCATTAATTATCTATCCAATTAATCTAATCTGATTAACCTTATTTAATTTATCTTATTTAATTTATCTTATTTAATCAGTCCTTGCTCGCGTAGCTTTTTTCGGATTCCTTCTTCCTCTTTCCTCAAGCGTGCTCCTCTTAAGCCCCGTACTCTGGATGCAAAATGAGCTAAGGCTGATTTCTGCCATACTCCTAAACCAAGCAAAGCGAGTACACCTAAGCCTGCAAGTATAGGTTTCCAGTTTGAGGTAACATTACTAAATATTCCTGTTGCTTGACCTACTCCTAAAGGATTAACGGAATCATCTACGGTTTCAGATCCTCCTTCAAGTTCATTTGCCCCTAACCCTACACTATCTGTTTCAGCTAGATTTTCAACAACACAAGATTGAGTTTCTTCTGGTTTTCCATCTTCTACGCCACAAAGGCTAACATCCTGACATACTCGAGTCTGCTGACCATCAACACATGCACTCCATTCATCACATCGCCAATTTGGTGCGCACACTAACGTAGTTTCTGGAACTATAAGTACACAAACCCCGTCTACTCTCTGATAACCAACATCACATCCTTTAGCGCTTCCCCCGCCTCCTCCACCACCAGAAGAGCTAGAAGATGCTGCAGAAGTTGTAAAATTAAATTCTGTTGAATTTTCGCAATTATTCCATTGATCACAAGACTGAACAACATAATAATACAAAGTGCTGGAAGACAACCCATCCACATTTTCGGAAGGGCTTGTACTTAAAGTAACAAAATAAAGCTGTTGAAGTAGCAGCGAACTATTTATTCCATAAAACACACTATTATTGGTAGTCTCATCAACATTCCAACTTAACGTTGCAGTACTTGAAGAAATCCCGGAACTAAGAACGCTAGTTATAACTGGCTTCTTCAAATCGTAATAAAATTGTTTGGATGCAGTCGTTATTTTATTCCCTGCTAAATCACCACAAGCTAGCTTCCAGGAATATGCTTCATCTCGAGACGATAATCCCGTAGAAACAGCACTAAAATTGCTTGCGGTTCCGAGCACAGTACCATTGTCCACATTCTCTACAAGTAATGTGCAGTTAGCAAAGTTAGGTTCAGTAATTTGGTAATTAAAGTCACTTACTCCATTGGTATTTGTAGTATCAGGAGTTAATAGAGTTACGACCGGAGACGTGCTATCAAACTTCACCACTCTTGTTTCTGAACTAATGCCTTGATTTCCAACCCCATCTGTACAGTTTACATCCCATTGATAATCCCCTTCAACTACATCAGCAAGGGTTACAGAAACCTCTTCATCACTTTGAACTAAAACGGTTTGCTGAACTATATTATCCAATCGAAAACTACAACTGAATTCCTCACTATTAGCATCACTAGCACTGAATTGAAATTCACCATTACTATATTCCCCTTCCAAAGGAGTTAGCAAAGTAATATCCGGAGGAGTATTATCGATAATGAAGGTAAAGGTTTCTTCCGAAGGGTTTCCTAAAAGATCTGAGGCATAGACAATAAATGTTCCCTCTGATTCAGACCAATCCGTCGTATCTAAATCATACGGATCTACTAATTCAAAAGTATCACCACTAGATTCGAACTCATAGAAGACTGAGTCTGGATCCACGTCGCTATATAAATCATCGATACTCAAATCAATTATTGTTCCGGACGCAATGACAGAATTAAGTTCAGGAGAGTTTAAGGTGATACTAGGCCCTGTTGTGTCTAAAATAAAAGTAAGGGATGTACTTGTTGTTTGCCATCCGGCTGAATCTTCACAAGTAACATACCATTCATGTTCTCCATCCAGCAACCCCTCTAAAGAAGTGCTCAAACTTTCAGTAGAATTTTCAGAGCGAGTGATAGAACTTTTTAAAACATCATCGATATAGAGATCACAACTTACCTGAGGAGTAAAACTTGCATCAATCCCAAACGATTGGTCGCCTTGGTCAAACCCATAATCTTCGGTTAATGTGCTTATGAGGGTACCATTAATGGGAGCAGTTAGAGTCACTATAGGAGCTGATCGATCAATAAAAAGATAGTGCCATTGTCCTACGTTCATATTCCCTGCTTTATCTGTCAGATTAAAGAAATAAGCAAAATAAGGTTGAGAAACGACTCCTGCACCGATATCAACAGTTGCAGTATAATAATCGCCTCCAGGTGTTAGAGAAACTGGAAGAGTTGCAGTCGTTGTGCTAACAGTATTCGTCCAATCATATCTCATTTCCTGAGTAGACCCTAGCCCAGACTCTACCTCTTGAATAGAAAGATTAAATATTTGATCCTGCGGTTTATGGATAGTATAATTAAGAGGAGAACGTAACGTATAACGAGGAGCAGTACCATCATTTTTAACGGTAAAACTAAGGTTCTGTTTTACAGAGCCGGAAACACTATCAGCAGCAATGATATCCCAGAAAAAAGTCGTATCCGAACCCACAACTGTACTATTTGCATTAACAGTTAAAACATCAAAATCGCCATTACAAGTGATAACGTTATTTCCAGACAGAGTACATACACTTGAAGAAGGATTAATGATCTCTTGAATGACTGCACCATTTGCCACGAGATTCAAAGAGATAAGATTACTGCTCGGAGTATCAAAATCAATCTTATATTGCTTCACGGAATATTCATAAGAGATATTATTTGAATTATCTCTCCATAACATTCCTGCTGGAGTCAAGGTACTTACACCTACATCGGCAGCAGCAACAACACTAAGAATAATCAACCCTAGTAACAGCATCACACCCTTTTTCATCTTCTATCAACCCCTCGTAAACATCTATTGTTTTGATATTTATTTAATTCTACTCTTTGTATGGAATGTATAATAACCAATTATTTAAGCATTTTTATCCTTAAATATCAATAACGAAAAAGAAGAGAAGTATTTAAAGGTTTTTCTTTTCAGTATGTGCATAGCCCCCAGGAGGTCATCAAGAGAGAGTGCTTCTACAAAATATAGTAGTGAACATTAATTTATTTTAATTATTTATCCCTACTATATATAAAAAACAGAACTATTTAAACTATTAATTCTGTTTTTTAGTAGAGTACGGGCAAAAAATCTTTAACTCTTAATGGGGCTATTTGTCTACTTCAATAGCCAATTTTTTGTCTTGATGACGGCGCTATGCACATACTTTTTTCACCTATTTCAAATAGATTAAAGACAGAAAAAAAAAGTAAAAAATAGAGAGAGGATTGGTTTTCATCAATTCGAATCAGTTTTCATCAATTCATTTTCCTATTCGTCAGTTCATCTTTAATTTTGACGATAAACGTATCTAGATGAACATCAAACTCTTGCTCGCCACTTCTCTTCCGAACAGCAATAGTTTTTTTCTCTACTTCCTTATCCCCAACAGTAAGGATATAATTCACTTTTTCCAGCTGAGCTTCACGAATTTTCTTTCCCATTGTTTCTGTTCGAGCATCAAGTTCAACCCTAAATCCTGCTCTCTTCAACTCACCAAAGACTTTTTGCGCATAATCAAGATGTGCATCAGTAATGGTTAAGACTTTAATTTGAACCGGATTTAACCAAAGAGGAAGTTTTCCATCCAGATGTTCAAGCAAGACTCCTATAAATCGTTCTAAAGAGCCAAAGACTGCTCGATGTAAAACAATAGGCGTATGCGTCTTGCTA
>JACOZM010000044.1 GCA_016181345.1 Candidatus Woesearchaeota archaeon | reverse complement strand
TCCTACACGGATATTGTATCATTTGCACAAGGAGAACGATCGATCCTTGATGTACATTTTAAATATCCTGGGATGTATATGTTCCACGCTCATGTTTCAGAATTTGCCGAGCTAGGATGGATGGGCTTTTTTGAGGTGACAGAATGAGAAAAAAGGTCGATAAGAGGAACAGGATAATATTGTTGATTATTACCATCTTATTACTCACTATTCTTACCTTATTGATTACATTCCTCTCCTCTGAAAATGCAAATAATGATTATAGTACTATAAATCATGGCAATACAATACCAGGAGATAACGCAATAATTGATGGTAATGTAGTAAATAAAGATAATGAAGTAAATAGCGATAATCCAATCACTAGTGATAATGTAATAGATAGTGACAATCTAATCACGGGTAATAATGCCATAGATACAGAGAAGATTGTAACATCTCCTCAAGGAGAGGTTAAAGAATTTAAGATTACTGCCAGAAAATATTCATTTGAGCCGGAAATCATAGAAGTTAACAAAGGAGATAAAGTAAGACTTATCATCAAAAGTGCAGATGTTGCGCATAGTATCGTCATTCCAGAATATGGAATCAATGAAAGAATTGATGTTGGTAAAACAGTTACCGTTGAATTTATAGTAGATACAGTGGGGAGTTTTTCTAGTTTTTGTTCTGTCTATTGTGGGTCTGGGCATGACGAGATGAAAGGAGAGATAATAGTTCGATGATAACAGAATATTTAGAAAATAAAAAGAACCCTTAGGGTGAAATATACAATTAAAAAAAACTGAAAATGATATCTGAAAAAGAAAGTAAAGTTAAATTATGGATAAGAGGTTTATTGCCGTTGCTATTGCTAGGACTCCTTCTTCTTATGGTTGTTCAATTTGGTCCATTAGGAGTTCTCAATTCATCCATTGTTCCTATAGAAAATATTTTCATAGAAAAAGTTATTTTTTCACCAGAACATATTATCCTAGATATCTTTAACGACGGACCAGAGCCTGTTACCATTGCACAAGTTCTCATCAATGATGCTTACTGGCAATTTGAAATGAGTCCAAGCAAAAATCTGGAGCCATTAGAGAGCGGAAAAATTGAACTCTATTACCCGTGGGTGGAAGGAGATTTTGAAAAGATAAGCTTGATATCTAGGAATGGGATTATTTTTGAAAAGGAAATTGAAATCGCCTCGATCACTCCAGTCTTTAATAGAACCTATGTCACATCATTCGTTTTATTAGGAATCTATGTTGGAGTCATCCCCGTCTTTCTTGGGCTTTTATGGCTTCCATTCTTAAGAAATTTAAGACGAAAATGGTATGATTTTTTATTGGCTCTGACTATCGGCATTTTAGTTTTTTTAGGTTTTGATGCAATAGAAGAAGCATTCAAGCTTTTAAGTGAAATCCCACAAGCATATAACAGTGCCGGAATTTTTGTCATCGGATTTTTAGTAGTTATATTAACATTAGCAGCTATAAGCCATAAAAGAAAATTATTCATTAAGAATGATAAAGAAGAAAATAGAGTAAATCTAAAACCATTAATTCCCGGATACTTAGTAGCATTAGGTATTGGTCTGCATAATTTAGGTGAAGGTTTAGCTATAGGAAGTGCTTATGCTATAGGAGAAATAGCATTAGGCAGCCTTTTAGTTATCGGATTTATGATCCATAACGTAACTGAAGGAGTGGCCATCATCGCACCTCTACTAAGAATAACTAAAACTAAACTTGTCAAGAATATCTATACTCACATTATTCTCATGGGAATATTGGCCGGAGTTCCTACAATCTTCGGAACATTAATTGGTGGATTTTCCTATTCTCCAACACTCGCGTTGCTTTTCCTAGCCATCGGGGCAGGAGCAATTTTATACGTAGCGTTTGATATCTTGAAGCATAAAGCAAACAGCCAATGGATGTCCTTATGTACAATAACAAACACACTAGGATTTTTAACCGGACTTCTGATAATGTACACAACTGGATTTTTAATTCTCGGTTAAAAATTATTTTAGAAAGTAATTCATTTAAAAAACAATTTAGTCATCAAGTGATCAATTTTATCAACCTAAAATTATTTACCTAAGAAATCATTCTGAGAAACTATTCAGCTAATAAATCATTCTAACAAATCATTTAGCTAACAAACGGTCAATGACTTCTTGTTTTAATTCACCGATAAAAGGAAAATGACGGTATTTTTCATTCACGTCTAACCCATAGCCAGCAACAAAAACATTCTCTACTTCAAATCCCTTATATCCTACTGGAATATCAACTGTTCTCTGGCTTGGCTTATCTAAAAGAGTGCATACCGACACTGATTGAGGATTCCGTTCTTGGATCCTATCTAATAAATACCGCATCGTCACTCCTTGATCAACAATATCTTCTACAACAAGAACAGGCCTGCCTTCATATCCAATATTAGGATCAAGTGGAAGGAGCATTACCGGCTCAGGTAAAAATACTTTGGGGTTTGGCCGTCGGCTCAACTTGACATCCGTCTCTAAGATATCTACGACCACATCATTATATGTTCGTAAAGAATAGTCAACCATAGCACGAACTAAATCACTAGAAAATCGTGCGCCACCTTTTTGAACAGTAAGAATTACCAACTCGCCGTATTTATAATCCTCAACAATCTGTTCAGCTAACTCCTGTACCCTAGCTTCAATCGTCTTTTGATCAAAAAGTACTCTTTTAAAATCATGAACACTAACCATCATCATTTCCTATCTATCTAATTTAAATATTTTTCGAAGAAAATAGTCATTTAAAGAAAAATCATTCTTAAACTTTTTCTGCTCGTCCTTTTCTAACTAAAAGATCAGCAACCTCTGGAAAGATCTCTGTAAATTCACCAACATCAAAAGGGCCGTATTCCTTCATATCTTTCCAAATAAAACTAGGAACAGGATGAATAAATCTGACTTTTATCATTTCTTTCTTCTCGGGATCTTTCTTCTCAGAATCTTTCTTTTCAGCATCTTTCTTTTCAAGATCCTTCTTTTCAAGATCTTTCTTTTTCTCTTCAAGATTATCTGAATGTAGATACTTTCTGAATGTTGACTCTGGCTTTACCCCGGACAATTGTTCTGAAAGTCTTCCTTCCGATAATTTTGCATCTGAGGACTTTATATCAGGCAATTTTAGATCAGAAGATTTTGGTTCCGAAGATGTTCCTGGTGAAGCTTTTTGTTCTAAATATTTTGATTCTAAAGGCTTTAATTCTAAAGGTTTTAGGTCTACCTTGGGTTCGACTGATTTTCCATTCAAGCTTATTTCTGATAAAGAGGTTGATAAGGGATGTTCACCTAGTACCTGCTTATTTTGCTTCAGTTCTTTCAAAGATGATAAAGACAACGTACCTTCATCAATCCTTCGAGTAGGTAAAACTAGCGTATCAGAAACATCAGGAAGCTCTGCCTTAAATAACTGCAATAAAATCCCTCGACGATAATGATCTAACGTCTTCAAAGTATAATGATAGAAATCTTTTTCAACTCTTAACATTGAACTTGTATCGATGATATCAGATCCCGTCCTTGATTTATTGATAGCAATATCAATGATCTTTTTTTCACGTAATTCGTAGATCTGCTTTAAAATACGCTTAATACTACGTAACTCATATTCTAGCTTCTCCTTCTCTCCTGCAGCAATTAATCCAAAATCTGTTGTTTTTGTATCTAATAAAGAATGTTTTTCCCGCAGATAAGCCACAACATCAACAAAAAAAGTATCCTCTAGCTTTTGGAGATCTTCCCGCTTTTTCTCATTACGTAAGATATCGTACAGAGTTTCCAGAGTAATCTTTATATCTACCATATCTTCATCAGTTCACCACTTCATAAACTGGATATATACTAAAGTTCCGAAGCTTTCCAACAATTATAGGAACTTTATATCTATAAAATACCATTATTTATTCAGAATCCATGGCATTTTAGTATATATCTAATACATCAACCATCCCCTAGTCTATAGAAGAAGCAGTGGTTTTAAAAGTTATTGTTGCTGGAGAAGTGGCTTTAGGTGTTTAAGGAGAACATGATTTTTATTACTATTAAGGGATAAAGACAGGAAGATTTATAAATAAAAATACCACATAATCCTAAATGCGCAGTTCCATAGCTTATTTATTGGCTTTGAGCCTCTTTTCCTGTAGTCCTACGTCTCAACAACAAACACCTAATCCATCTGCTAATGCAGGATTAGAAAGTAGTTGTAATAGTGCAAATCAAGTTCCTTCTCAAAGTTCAAGTTACGGTTTTTCTAAAGGATGTATCGTTACATTTGATGAAGAATTGAGTGAAAACGGTGAAGGATTAGAAAATGGAAACAAATTCCCTAATGGAACAGAAACCGATATCCTTCGTAATCCAGCAACGATCGATAACCTTGCTCCACTTCAAACCGCTCCTAAAGCTTCTCCTAAGGTTCCTGTTGACAAGAGCAAGTGCCATAAAC
>JACOZM010000043.1 GCA_016181345.1 Candidatus Woesearchaeota archaeon | reverse complement strand
CGTGTATTTAAAAGAATTGTGTTTGAGTTCAGAGTGAGGGAGTAGGGGTGTTGAGAAGTTGAGAAATTTAACTAGCATGTTTCTTTTTTCTTATCACTAACAATCCAACTAAAAAGAAATTCATAAAGACGAGCGCTGCTGGATAAAGAACAGTTATCGTTGAATATGTCTCTAAGGCAAATATAGATAAGCCAAAATTTGCTCCGGCTAATCCGTACATTAAAGCAGTTTCTTCCTCTGGCTTATGAAACGATTTCCTTACCGTTGGATAGAACGCAAATCCTTCAATGATAGTGGCTAAAATTACTGATCCGAGTGCATTATTTGTGATATACCATAAAGCTAAGGCAAAGCCGGCGCCAACAAGACTAAGAGAATCGGAAATGGTAATCTCTTTCTCTCCTTTTTTTAAAGAAAGAAGAAAAATAAAAAGACTAACGATCATCGCTAATCCTACAACCCAAGATCCTGGACCGGCATTATGGGTTATTTGAGCAAAGAAAGCTATTCCCCCCAGGATAGCCCAGATTAGCCAGCTGTACGCATGTGGTTTTGTTTTCCCCTTGAAGATGTCTTTGATGTAAACAATATAACCAATGAGGCTAAAAATAACGGCAAGACTAGCAATGATTATTTTGTATTCAAGCATGATTAAAGGAAGAACCTTCTTGATTTAAATGTTATGGGCAGGCTTAGAGCATAGATTAAGAGAGGGAGATTCAGTGAAGAGAGATTGAGAATAAATAACTTAGATGAAAATAAGCAATAATCTTTAAAAATAGCATCTCTATAAGATTCTAGAAACGTTTTGTATATAGAATTTAAAACATTTATGACAAAAATAACAGTTATTGGAGTTGGAAATTTAGGAGCGCAGATTGCTTATAAGATTGCGGCACGTAACTTAGCAGATGAACTTGTTCTGATGGATATCTTCAAAGATCTAGTCGAAGGACAAGCATTAGATATCCAACAAGCACTTCCGTTCAAAAATAGGACCAAGATAATCTTCGGATCAGATGATTATTCTTTGATCAAAAATTCGGAAGTCATTGTTCTTACCGCAGGAAAACCGAGAACTCCAGATATGAAGGACCGTCTAGAATTAGCAGAAATAAATGTTAAGATTGTAAGTTCGGTGATAACTGAAATTAAGAAATATGCGCCAAACTCTATTATCATTACGATAACTAATCCCATGGATATCATTAATAAGTTTATTTATCTCTCTGGATTTACACGAGAACATATTATCGGTTCTGGTGGGCAGCTCGATTCTGCACGATTGAGAACAATTCTAGGCTGTCCGGAAAAAGAAGTAGAAGCTTTTGTCATCGGAGAGCATGGGTCTGATCAAATTCCCGTCTTTAGCAGAATGAAGATTGATGGACAAGTTGTTTTCTTTAGTCCAGATGAAGAAGAAAAGATAAAAGAAGAACTTAGGCAATCGGCAATAAAAGTTATTGAGAAGAAAAAAGCAACTATCTTTGCTCCTGCTTCTAATACAGTAGATATGGTCGAAGCGATTGTTAAAGATAAAAAAGAACTTCTTGTTTGTTCAGTAAATCTTGCTGGAGAATATGGCTTACAAGATGTTTCTATCGGTGTTCCTTGTATTTTAGGAAAGAAAGGAGTAGAAAAAGTCGTTGAATGGGAATTAAAGAGTAATGAGATTACCGAGCTAAAAAAGACGGCAGAGAAACTGAAAGATTTTTATGCTCAATTGAAATAGTCATAGGAAAAATGGATGATGGATCAAAAGAGACTGAAATTACCACTTATTTATTTGACTTAGATGGAACGTTAGTTGATGAGAAGATCTATTCTCAGATTTATTCTAAAATTGTAAAGATGATAAAAAAAAAAAAAGGATTAAATGAAGAAGAAATTGATGCAAAAGGAGAACAGTGGAAATTAACGAAGAACAAAGAAGGAAGATGGGACACGGGCGAGTTATGCAAGGAATTAGGCTTGCTCAATTCGTATTATAGGATTTTAGAGAAAGAAATTCAAGCTAAAAGGAAGTCAATAATGCATAAAAAAATAATAGCAGTATTAAGAGATGGAGAGAAAAAGAAAAAAAAGATTGGAATTGTCTCCAATTCATTTCGGAAGACCATCAGCTTATATATAAAAGCCCTTCATCTGGATAAGCAAATCGATTTCGTCTTTTCGTCAGAAGATGCCGGATGTAAAAAGAAGGAGAAGAAGTTCTGGAAGAAATTGATTGAACGAGAAGGCTTAACACCAGAAAAGTGTCTGGTCATCGGAAATGATGAGATTGAAGATCAGAATATTCCTCGGCTGGCAGGGTTTAGGACTAGATTGATGAATAGTTAAAAAGAAAGTACATATTTAGTTCAATAAAGATAGTTTGATAAAGAAAAAGAGCCAGAGGATAGGTTTAACTACTTAATAATAGTTTCTTAAGAAAGATTTTTAAACTTCTTGGCTTTTAGATCACAAAATGAAAGATTTACAAGCGTACACTATGGGATTAGGTTTTTCTGAACAATCTGCTGGCGGAATTTATGTTCCTGATGAAACATTTGCATTCAGTCCATCAAGAGGGATTCATGTTGATGAATCTCGGTTAACTGTTTATGATAAGATAAGAAGAAGCCCTATTTTAGGATCATTAGGAGTTTTAGCAGGAGCAGTAGCTGTTGGAGTAGCTGCTCTTGGCGGGGGAAAAGCCCATGCTATTCCCCTAGCTTCACATTGTCTTGATCTAACGTCGACTCCTGGATTTAATAACGAAGGAGAACATCATGTTACAGCAGGAGCTTATTTTAGTTCAGAATCAGGTGGATTACAGCCAAAGGAATTAGGGTTAGGAGTAGCTGTTTCATATGATCAAATTCATCCAATAGGGGATGACTGTCTTCCATATCGTGGAGCGCAATTATCCTTACAATCAGGAATGCATCTTGATGATGGAAGCACTCCATTCTTAGTTGCTTCAGGAGCTATTCCCAGATTATTATGGGATTGGTTAAGAATTACAACTGCAGTACAAGCAGAAAAGGGGAGTTATACAGCAGCAAAATTTGGTACAGAAATTACCTTGGCTGATGTTGCGCCTTTAGATTTTAGAGGAGGAGGAATTATTTCTCATAATACTAGTCCAGAAGGTAGGACACCAAACGGAGGCTATGTAGGAGCAAGGTTACGATTGCCGTTCTTGACCTTAGATGGAGAAGGAGATTTCACTAATCCAAGGTTTAATGTACGAGGTTTTCTGGCTGGAATCGTCGATGGTTATTATCTTGCTGCTGGCGGAGATTCATTAGATCAAATGATGCAAGCATCAGTAGGAGTAGAAAATCCCGACGGTTTCGGATTTTTAGTAGAAGGAGGATTTAATCTCTTAGAACGAGTACAAGAAGCTAAGGTATTATTAACAACCTCTTCACAGTTCGGCCGAACTGAATATGATGAACGAATGGCAAGAGGAGTAGGAAATAATGCTTCACAAGTTATCGGGAGAGGAACAGGATATGGTTTTCCTCAAGACGTAGTAGGAATTCCTTTAGCTTCTCCTGCTGGAAGGTTTGGACGAGATGAAAATATCCGTGATTTAATTGGTTTGCCAACCAGTGATTTTGCTTTGGTTTTAGGATTTAGAAATGATGCTCCTGATACCTCTTTTTCCTATCGTCATCCTTTAGCCGGCAGTACTGATAGAACAGATGTTGAATTCATGCTCTTTTATACTCTTCCTGACGAAGTAGGCGGGATAGCTACAGACGGAATAACCGTAGGGTTAGGTGGAGATTATGCTGATGTTCGTGATACCCCGTCAAGAAGAAATCAAGGTACAGTCAACCTAGAATTATTAATACCGTTTATTAGACCCGGCAAGGATTTTGCTCTTTCCATTTCTGGACGAGGTTTCATCGATCCTTCTTTCCCTAGAAATGGAGGCGGGACAGTCTTGCTTGATGGTAGGTTTAGATAGTTAAAATAGAATATTCATCCAGCTTATTAATCTAAAGGCCAGGGTTATCAAAACTTATATAAACTTCATTTTCTTTTCTGTACTATAAGATTGTTAGATTATAAGATTGTTAAGTAGAGAACATATCTCAAGACAATATTAAAAGAGGTGTTAAAGATGATAAATGTTGCTATCAACGGCTTTGGCCGAATCGGAAGAATGGTGTTTAGAGCAGGGTGGAATGATAAAAAAGTTAATTTTGTGGCTATCAATGACCTAACGAGTCCCGAAAATTTAGCGTATCTTCTAAAGCATGATTCTGTGTATGGTGCTTTCAAAGAAAATGTTTCTTTTACGAAAGATTCCCTTATTGTCGGAAAGAAAAAAATAGCTGTCTATGCGGAAAAAGAGCCAAACTTATTGCCTTGGAAAAAGTTAAAGATAGATGTCGTCGTAGAAAGTTCAGGATTCTTTTTAACCAGCGAACTAGCCGGGAAACATCTCGAAGCTGGTGCAAAAAAAGTTCTTCTAACTGCCAACCATAAAACAGGAGATAAAATGAAATCTTTAATCAGAGGAGTTAATCATCATCTTTATAATCGCAAGACTGACAACATCATCTCAAAATGTTCCTGCACAACAACGTGCTTATCTCCTATTGCTTCAGTTTTAGATGAAAAACTAGGGA